>JAZSGG010000153.1:0-5903 GCA_045532595.1 Oscillospiraceae bacterium
GCTCCGAGGACGCTAAGGAGATACTGGAGCAGCTGCGCACTGTTATCACCACTGCCGACAAGCTTTCCGACGGCTATTCCGTTGTGTTCGACCCCTCTCTTGTAAGAGGTCAGGGTTACTACACAGGCACAGTTTTCGAGGTGCAGAGCAAGCAGTTCGGCGGTACCGTTGCAGGCGGAGGACGTTACGATAACCTCATCGGCAGATTTACAGGCGACACTGTTCCCGCTGTTGGCTTCTCCATCGGCTTCGAGAGGATATTCTCCATCGTTCAGGAGAACAACATCCAACTGGCAGGCACACGCAAGAAGACCGCTGTTCTGTACAAGGCAGAGGATGTGCTGGACGCTATCGCAAAGCAGGCAGAGCTTGAAAATGAGAGCGATGTTACACTCGTGCTCGTGCCCAACCCGAAGAAGATAGACAAGGTTTACAGCAGAGTAAAGCAGCAGGGCTTTGACGAGATAATCAAGGTGAATATCTAAGATAAATTTAGGTGGGTTTGCATTGAAGATTGAAAGCAACATTTTAAAACATTATCTTAAAAATGTATTTTTTATAACGGGAACAGCTTATGCTGGAAAGTCTACAACCGTAAAAATGCTTGCTGACCGATTTGATATGGTTTTCTGCGGAGAAAACTATCACAGTAAAGTATCAGATATTGTGGCAACGTCTGATAAACAGCCTGATATTTGCTTTATAAATGGTCTTAAGGATTGGAAAGAGTTTGTTACTCGTTCTCCCGAAGAATATGAGCGATGGATATTTAGTGTCGGAAAAGAAGCAGCAGAATTTGAGATAGCTGAACTGCTTTCAATTTCAAGGGATAGGAAAGTAATTGTAGATACTAATATCCCCATTGATGTGCTGAAAGAAATTTCCGATTATAATCATGTCGCTGTTATGCTTTCGCCGCAGTCTATGAGTGTTGAGCGTTTTTTCGACAGGAATGATCCCGAAAAATTGTTTATCCTAAGTGTTATTGAAAGTTGCGATAATCCTGAGGCGGTTATGGATAATTACAAGCGTGGTCTTGCACTTGTTAATAGCCAGAAACATTATGACGAATGTGCAGAGAGTGGTTTTTTCACTGTTGTTCGGGAAGATAACGGAAAAGATACCAGAGAAGAAATCTGTGATACAATTGCAAAGCATTTTGGGCTAATTTGACAGGTGTTTTTATTAAGTATAAATGAGGTCACTATGAAAAAACAATTTCTTGAAATAGGCAAGATAGTTGCCACACAGGGCATCCGTGGCGAGGTTAGAGCGCAGTATTACTGCGACAGTGCCGAGGTGCTGTGCGATTTCGATACCCTGTACTTCGACAAGGGAAGAACTGAGATACACGTTTCCCGTGCGTATCCCCATAAGAACATTGTGGTGATGAAGATTGACGGCATCGACACCATTGAGCAGGCTCAGCTTATAATCGGCAAGATTCTCTACATGGACAGGGATGACGCAGAGCTTGAAGAGGGTCTGTACTTCATTCAGGACATCATCGGTCTTACTGTAAAGGATGTTGACACAGGCGTTGTGTACGGCAAGATTACTGATGTTTATCAGAACGGCGCAAGCGATGTGTATTCCATCAAAAAGGACGGCGGAGAGCTGATGTTCCCCTGCATCGACGAGGTGGTAATCAAGACAGATATCGAGGGCGGAGAGATGCTGATAAGACCTCTTCCGGGACTGTTTGATGACATTGAAAGTGACGACAATGAGAACGATGGTTGATTACAAAAACAGAGCGACTGGCGCAAGCACGGACGCTTGCGCAGTTGCCCCAAAGCGGCGCACGGACGCGCCGCAACGGAGGGCAACATGAGGATTGATATTGCAACGCTGTTCACTGGTATGTGCGACAGCGTTCTGCACGAGAGCATCGTGGGACGAGGAATAAAGAACGGCTTCATCGAGATATACACCCATGATATCCGCAATTACACCGAGAACAGGCACCGCAAGGTGGATGACAAGCCTTACGGCGGCGGCACGGGCATGGTCATGCAGGCTCAGCCTGTCTATGACTGCGTTATGGATATAATCTCGAAGCACGAGAAGCGCCCGAGGGTGATATATATGTCTCCGCAGGGAGAGACTCTCACGCAGGAGAAGGTAAAGGAGCTTGCCAGAGAGGATGGGCTGATACTTCTCTGCGGACATTACGAGGGCATCGACCAGAGAGTGCTTGACGAACTGGAGTGCGAGGAACTATCTGTCGGCGATTATGTGCTGACAGGTGGCGAGCTTCCTGCACTCATCGTTGCCGACGCTGTGGCGAGATTACAGAAGGGCGTTCTTCCCAATGAGGACGCTTACAGCATAGAGAGCCACTACAACGGTCTTTTAGAGCATCCGCAGTATACCATGCCGAGGGAGTGGCGGGGCAGAGAAGTCCCTGAGGAGCTTACCACGGGCGACCACAAGGTCATAGCCGAGTGGCAGCGCAATGCGGCATTGGAAGTGACAGCGCAGAAGCGCCCCGATATGCACAGGCAGTATCTGCATGACAAGGCAGAGGAGCTGTGGTGGGAGTTTGCGGATGCAAAGAACATATCCCCTCATGAGATATATCAGTGCCGCTATCACTTCGGTGAGGATGTACGGGACTGTGCAAGGCTGCTGAGACTTGTCCTGCGTGGCAGAAAGCGTGTACACACCGATACCGAGCAGGGTTATAAAGACAGCCGAGGCTTCGTTCCCGAGCGCAACGGATACAGCATCGTCACCGACAGAGTGGGCGTAGCAAGCTGCGTTGTCCGCACCACAAGGGTAAATGTCGTGCCGTTCAATGAGATAACCTGGGAGCAGGTGCAGCACGAGTGCATCGGTTCAACGCTGGGAGAATGGCAGGAATACAAACGTGCCTTTTTTGCCGAGCAGGGCAGAAAGCTCGGATTTGAGTTCACCGAGGATATGCCGATAGTGACAGAGGAATTCCACCTTGAATACAAGAAGAAATAAGAGGTAGCTATGTTCAGAGAAATGCGCAGAAAAAAGCAGCTTTTAAGCGAGAGCGACAGCACTGCGATACTTGAAAAGGGCAGCTACGGCGTGCTTTCCGTGCTGGGGGACGACGGCTATCCCTACGGTGTGCCTATGAATTACATCTATGAGGATGGAACACTGTATTTCCACTGCGCTAAAGAGGGACACAAGATAGACGCAATAAGGCGTGAGCCTAAGGTATCCTTCTGCGTCGTGGACAGCGATGAGGTAGTCGCAGAGGAGTATACAACATATTTCAGGAGCGTTATCGCTTTCGGAAAAGCAGAGATAGTGGAGGATGCCGCAGAAAAGCGTGATATCATCACAAGGCTTGCAAAGCGATTCCACCCATCCGACAGCGAGCAGCACAGAGATGCTCTGATCGAGCGGGAATTTCCGCCGCTGGGCATCCTGAGGATGAAGATAGAACACATGAGCGGCAAGGAAGCCATCGAACTAGTGAGAAAGAGGACAGAGAATGTTTGACATTATTATTGCAGAGGATGAACAGACCCTATCAGAGTGTCTCAGGATGCGTGAAGAGGTGTTCGTTCACGAAAAGAAGGTTGACCCGAATATAGAGCGTGACGAGAATGATATTTTAGGCGGCGAGTGCGAGCATTTCCTCATCACCGAGGATGGCGAGAGCATCGGCGCACTGCGCTGTACAGCTGTTGACGATACGGTGCATCTGCAGCGCTTCTGCGTGCTGAGAGACCGCCGCAGAAACGGCGCAGGCAGAATGGTAATGCAGCTTATCGAGAAGTATTACAAAACGCTGGGCATTGAGAAGATCGAGCTGGATGCAAAATGTTCCTCGCAGGAATTTTACGAGAACTGCGGTTACAAGGTGATTTCCGAGCGCTTCGTGGAGGCGGATGTCCTCCATGTTAAAATGTTGAAAGAAATATGAGGTCATAAGATGACAAAGAATGCATTCATTGCAATAACAGGCAGGGCAAATGCGGGAAAATCCTCGCTGACAAATCTGCTGGTTGGAGAGAAGGTATCTATCGTCAGCGAAAAGCCGCAGACTACCCGAAACCGTATCAACGGCGTGCTGACCTTGGGTGATATCCAGTATGTTTTCATTGATACTCCCGGCATGCACAAGGCAAAGACAAAGCTTTCCGAGCATATGGTGAAGTCCATCCGTACCAGTGTTGACGATGTGGACTGTGCTATCCTTATGGTGGATGTGACTAAGAAGCTCTCTGCCATCGAGCAGGATCTTATCAGAAGCTTTGCATCCCATGGCACTGAGGTCATCCTGCTGCTCAACAAGATAGACCTGCTGAAATCAAAGAGCGAGGTGCTGGGTATCATTCAGCAGTACAGCGAGCTGTACGATTTCGCTGAGATCATCCCGATAAGCGTAAAGAACCGCATCAATACGGATAAGATAATGCCCATACTGGAAAAGTATGCGGTAGAGGGCGAGCATTTCTTCCCCGATGATATCGCAACAGACCGCACAGAGCGTTTCATGTGCGCCGAGATCGTGCGTGAAAAGGTGCTGTGGACGATGCAGGAGGAGATTCCTCACGGTGTTGCAGTGGATATCGAGAGCTTCAAGATCCGTGAAAAGAACGGTCAGGAGCTTATAGACATCGGTGTGGTGATAATCTGCGAGAAGGATTCCCACAAGGGCATGATAATCGGCAAGGGCGGCGAGAAACTCAAGACTATCGGCTCTCTCGCACGAAAGGATATGGAGGAGCTGCTGCAGGCAAAGGTGAATCTCCAGTGCTTTGTAAAGGTCAAGGAGGACTGGCGCAACAGGGAGAGATTCATCGCAGATATGGGATTAGCAGACGAGTAAATCGGAATATGTCGCTACGCTCAAGTGAATGTTGAATAATGAATATTGAAAAATGAATAATGTCGGAGCGGCTTCGCCGTTTATTTCAAATACGTCGCCGCAGGCGACCACATTAATTATTCATTATTCGTTATTCTCTATTCAATATTCATTAGAATCCGAACCCCCCTGCGTTTCCAATTCCGATTGTTTGGAGGTGAAATATGCTCTACACATACGACGGCATAGTTGTCGGCAGACGAGAGATAGGCGACAACAGCTGCTTTATCGACATCCTGACGGATGAGCAGGGCATCGTTGAGGCAACGGCGCACGGCGCAAAGAAGATGAACAGTGCGCTGTTAAGCTCGGCCTCGCTGTTTGCATATTCCACCTTTTGCCTGAATAAAACGAAGCTGCGCTATACTGTCAACAGTGCGAAGCCGAAATACAGCTTCCACGAGATCGGCAGCGATATTGAAAAGCTGGCGCTGGCATCGTATTTTGCTCAGGCGGTGAAATTCTGCACTCCCGAAGAGCAGAATCAGGACAGTATCGTGCGATTTTTCGCCATAGCCTTGTTCGAGATAAACAAGGCGAAGCGCCTTGAAACGGTGCGCTCCGCATTCGAGTTCAGATATTCTGCGATGCTGGGATATCGTCCCGATCTCAGAGCCTGCTTCAATTGCGGCTGTTACGAGCATTCCGAGATGTTCTTCCTGCCTTCAAGGGGAGAGATAGTCTGCGGAGACTGCTTTGACAGGGAATACGGCGGGCGGTATTTCGTCCTGCCCGATGAAACACTTTCGGCGATGCGAAACATCCTGTATGCGCCGCTGGACAGGGCGTTCCGCTTCAATATCTCAGGCGATGCGGCGGCTGTGCTTTCACGGGTAACGGAGAGCTATTTCCTCTCGCACACAGAGAGAACTTTCACGGCATTGGAATATTACAAGGGCATAAGAACTGATAATTTATGTGTGCAGCAGAGCCGCACAGGTCAGCGGAGCTGACAGCTGCGAAGCAGCGGCATATATTCCAAGGTTTGCTCAGCCGTCCAAATCTTTGATTTGGGAAACGGCGTGCAGTTCTTATAATATCTGAT
>JAZSGG010000045.1:0-7106 GCA_045532595.1 Oscillospiraceae bacterium
GTTACAACATTCTACGGTTCATTATTTGCAAACGTTCTGTTTGCTCCTCTTGCTGCATCACTGAAAAATGTACATGAAGAAGAACTGCTTTGCATGCAGATCATCGAAGAAGGTGTTCTTGCGATAGCTGCAGGTTCAAACCCCAGATATATCCAGGAAAAGCTTGAATTTATGCTCCCGAAGAACAAGAAAAAGTCCGATGGCGGCGCAAAGTAATAAAAAAATCAAAGAATATTGAAAAAAATCTTATAAAGTATTTGCAAAATCCGCAAATATATGTTACAATAATATAATGGGTATGGTATATTAAGTATTGCTGTGCCCGTTGAATGAAAAGGAGGGTGCGTTATGGCTAAATTGCAGAAAAAGCCGCAGGAAGATCATAGCAATGACTGGCTTGCGACATACAGTGACATGGTTACGCTTCTGCTTACATTCTTCGTAATGCTGTATGCATCTTCAAGCCTTGATGAACAGAAATGGCAGTACATATATCAGGCATTCCAGTCCCGTGGCAAATATCTGAATGAATATGTGGATCATCCCGAACACACAAAGGATGAAGGCAGCTACGTTAAGGATGAAGAGCCTGCCCAGGCTGAAGGCTCGGGTGAGCTTCCTCAGAGCTTCGATCAGCTTTATGTTTATCTTTCCGAGTATGTTGAGGATAATCAGATATCCGATCAGGTATCGGTGTCCAAGGATTCCGCACATATCTATATCCAGTTTGACAGCAGTGTTTTCTTTGACGGAAACAGCTCTGAGCTGAAGCAGGCGGGCAAGGATATCATAGACGGCATCTCTCCCGGCCTGAAGGCTGTACGAAACTCTATACAGCTGCTGACGGTAAGCGGTCATACTGCTGATATAGGTGTATCAGACGTTAATGACTGGGATCTGTCATCGTCTCGTGCATGTAGTGTAGTAAATTATATGGACTTCAGAACTGTGCTTCACAGCAGACAGTTCAGAGTAAAGGGCGCAGGTCCTTATGAGCCTGTTGCAGATAATGACACTGCGGAGGGCAGAGCTAAGAATCGCCGTGTTGAGATGGTCATCCTGCGAAACGATCTGGATCTTACCGATCCTCAGGTAATTCAGGATATTCTTAAATACGATTACGATCTTCCTTCCGATCAGGTGGATCCTGATGGTCAGGATAAGGATGAGACAAAGCTCCCGAACGATTCCGCACAGGGCATCATCAATTCCATTGAGAGCCTGTTCCCGAGCGGCAGTACGGTGAGCAAGACGGACGGCATTACAGGCCCGTTCATTTACGACGAATTTGCAAGCTTCATCAAGTCCGAGGATACAGCGGCTGAGGCTGACGGCGGAGACGCTGCAGCAGATGACGCCGCAGCGGACGCAGATGCAGAGTAAAAATACACTTAATTATTCCGAGGGGGGATTTCGATGGCTGAAGTTCTTACGCAAGAGCAGATAGATGAAATGCTAAGAAACGTCGCAGCCGGAGCAGCTCCTGTGGTTACTCAAAAAGAGGAAGAGAAGATCAAGGAATACGACTTCCGTGCTCCTAAAAAGTTCACTAAAGAGCAGATCAAGATTCTTGACAGCATCTTTGAGAACTATGCACGTCTTATGTCGTCCTACCTTACAGGTCTGCTCAGACTCTACTGCAGGGTAACGCTCGTCAGCATTGAGGAGCAGCGTTACAGCGAATTTAATAACGCGCTTCCCGATTATGTTATGATGGGCATGGTCGATATGGGCATCGCCAATGACGAGGTCAGTGAGACCAATGTTATCGTTCAGGTATCCAATGCGATCACTTACACGATGATCGACAGATTGCTTGGCGGTAAGGGTGAGTATCGTGATGTCAACCGTGATTTCACCGAAATTGAAATAACTATCATGAACGACGTAATGGCTTCTATGGCAGGTCTTCTTCAGGAGCCTTGGTCGATGCATATTGAGCTTAACCCCAAACTTATCGGTATTGAGACTAATTCCCGTGTGGTACAGACTATCGGCCATGAGGATACGGTTATCATCGTAGCCCTTGAGGTAGAGATAAACGGAGTAAAATCTGTTGTATCCGTTTGTATCCCCGCTATCAATCTCGATGAGATCATGGGCAAGTTTATACCCCGTTACTCCTCCACAAAGCGCAAGACTGATGAGCATCGTGAGGCAGAGCGTCGTGACAGCATCATGACAGGCATCAGCACGACGGAGCTTGACATCACGGCAGTGCTTGGAGAGATCAATCTTGATCTGTATGAGGTGCTGACGCTTCAGGTGAATGACGTTATTCCGCTCGGAAAGAACATTAATACCAATGTTCAGGTCAGAGTCGGCGGCAAGCCCTGGTGCGATGGCAAGATGGGAACGTATAATAATAAAAAAGCTATTATGATAGATAATTTTATTCAGAATTGAGGTATGATAACTGATGGCAAACGAATTGGATACAAACGTTGAATTCAGCACATACGAAATAGACGCAGTCGGTGAGATACTTAATATAAGTATGGGTGCTGCTGCTACCGCTGTTTCGGAGCTGCTGAACGCAAAGGTCTGGATCACCACGCCTCAGGTAAGTGTGGCAAAGGTCTCCGAGCTGAACTATACTCGTCTGGAGCCTGCTATCTGCGTTAAGATCGTATATGTTGCAGGCATCACGGGTGTGAATATGATGGTTCTCAAGCAGGATGACGTTCAGATGATCCTGAATCAGCTGATGGGTAATCCGCTTGTGATCTCGCCTGATTTTGAGTTCGACGAGCTGAACATCAGTGCGGTATCCGAGGTAATGAACCAGATGATGGGTGCATCCGCAACCGCTCTGTCAGACCTTCTCGGAACCTCCGTGGATATTTCCACACCTACTCCTTACATAATCGAAAAGACAAACTTCTGCGAGCTTTCCGAGCTTAGTCCCGAGGAGACCATCGTAGCAGTTACCTTCAACCTTAACGTTGACGGAGTAATGAACAGTGAGTTCATGTCCATCATGTCGGTAGAGCTTGCAAAGACGCTTTCCGGCAAAATGATAGAAAGCTTCCAGCCTGAAGCTGAACCCGAGCCTGAGCCTGCTCCCGCACCCGCGGCTCCTGCGGCAGCACCTGCACCTGCAGCAGCTCCCGCACCTGCAGCTCCGATGGCTGCTGCTCCTGCGGCAATGCCTCAGCAGCAGATGTATCAGGCACCGCCTCAGCAGATGGCTTATCCGCCACAGGGCGCTTACGGATATCCGCCACAGTACGCAGCTTACGGCGCTTATCCTCCGCCTGTTCCTCCTGTCAACATCCAGAACGCACAGCTTCATCAGTTTGACAATGTTGATTTCGGACTTCCTACCGATCAGCAGGACAACCTGAAGCTCCTGATGGGCGTTCCGCTGGAGATCTCCGTAGAGATCGGCACAGCAAAGCGCAAGGTCAAGGATATTCTGGATTTCACGCAGGGTACTATAATCGAGCTGGAGCGTCAGGCAGGTGCACCGGTCGATGTAGTTGTTAACGGCAACCTTATTGCCCGTGGAGATGTCGTGGTTATCGACGATAACTTCGCAGTAAGAATTACCGAAATCGTGAAATCAAAGTTCATGGATAGTCTTGGTAAAGAATAAAATTAATATACAATCAAAATTAATACATTCAAGGAGATATAGTAATGGACAAGAAGATCTTATTAGTTGACGACGCGGCTTTCATGAGAATGCTCATCAAGGATACACTCACAAAGAATGGCTACACAAATATCCTCGAGGCAGCTGATGGCGCTATTGCCTGCGATGTTTACGCTTCCGAGAAGCCTGACCTCGTTATCATGGATATCACGATGCCCAATAAGACCGGTATCGAAGCACTGAAGGATATCAAGGGATCCGATCCTATGGCTAAGGTAGTTATGTGTTCTGCTATGGGTCAGGAGGCAATGGTAGTTGAAGCGATCAAGCTTGGTGCGCTCGACTTCATCGTTAAGCCCTTTAAGCCTGACAGAATCCTTCAGACTGTCAAGAAAGTCCTCGGCTAATCAATAATTCACCAAGGCGGGGGAATATTACATCCCGCCTTTTGGTTTTTCGCAGAAGGAAAATATATCCGAGTTTTGGGGAAAGGAGATGCGTTTTGGAATACTTTCAGATGATAATGGCGCTCATCGGCGTGCTTGCGTTGGTGTTCGTGATGTTCTGGCTCATGAAGAAGCTTAATAAGCATGTCATGGTTTCGGACAGCCGCAATATGAAGATACTGGAGCGCATCAATCTCGGCCCCGATAAGATGCTGCTGCTCGTAAGCATCTGCGGCAGATGCATGGTGCTTGGAGTGACAACAAACCACACCGAGAAGATATGCGAGCTTGAAGAAACAGAGGAGGAGCTTACTCAGCTTGCTGAGGGCAATCCCACCTTTGGCGAGAGCTTTAAGATCGTTCTCGGAAATATGATGAATAAAAACAAATAGGAGGAGCGGATTTGATTAAAGATCTGATCAATTCGGATAAGAAGCTCGTCGTGAGATTTGTCGTATCGCTGCTCCTGTGTATAGTGCTCACTGTGACCTTCTTCGGCGTATCCGCTGTGGCGGAAACTGTCGAAGCGGAGGCTGCAGGAACTGCGGAATCAGGTTTACAGGCAGGCGATTATCTCGACACCGATCCATCTTATGTGGATGACGACGTAGGTTCGTCCGTACTTCAGGAGCTGGTGGGAGTGGACGCTTCCCAGCCGCTGGAGGTAATACTTCTGGTAACGCTGCTGGCGCTGGCACCTTCGCTGCTTATCATGATGACCTGCTTTACCCGCATAATCATCGTGTTCAGCTTTCTCAGAAATGCGATGCAGACGCAGACAACACCGCCTAACATGGTGCTTATCGGTATGTCATTACTGCTTACATTTTTCATCATGGCACCTGTTTTCGGTGAGATAAACGAGGTGGCTTATCAGCCTTATGTTAACGATGAGCTGACAACGCAGGAGGCTCTGGAGGCTGCAACAGTCCCCATCAAGAGCTTCATGCTCAAGCAGACATCCAATGACGACCTCGATTTCTTCATAGAGCTTGGCCATATTGAGGAGCCTGAAGGTGGCTTCACCGAGGAATACATACAGAACGATCTGAGCCTTACGGTCGTGATGCCCGCATTTATGATAAGCGAGCTGAAGCGTGCTTTCCAGATAGGCTTCCTGTTGTTCATACCATTCCTTGTTATCGACCTGGTAGTCGGCTGTACGCTGATGTCAATGGGTATGATGATGCTGCCGCCTGCAATGATCTCGATGCCGTTCAAAATACTGGTATTCGTGCTGGCGGATGGATGGAATCTGCTGATAGGATCTATAGTTTCAAGTTATAATTGGTAGCTGTTCAGGAAAGGAGATGAGATAAGTGACCCAGGATCTCGTTATGGAGATAATGAGAGAAACAGTAATGCTGGCGTTCAAGCTGGCGCTGCCTGTTCTTCTCGTTGCAATGATCGTCGGACTGGTCATCGCCATATTACAGGCTGCGACACAGATACACGAGCAGACACTGTCCTTTGCGCCAAAAGCGATATGCGTTGGACTTGCGTTGTTTTTCCTTGCTCCTTGGATGACGTCAGAGTGCCTGGATTTCATGAATTTCATCTTTGAAAAGATACAACAGATCCCGATAACGTGAGGAAGCTGCCGTGTCAGAGATTTGGGAAATCATTCAGACGAATTTCGTCGTCATAATCATGGTTCTGACCAGAGTGAGTGGTATCTTCACATTCAATCCGATATTCGGAAGAAATAACGTTCCGCAGTTCGTCAAGGCGGGAGCTTCAATAATGCTGACGCTTGTGATGGTTGCAGGCGGAGGCATGGAATACACGCTTCCCACAGGCTTGTTCCCGTTCCTTTTTGATATGTTCAAGGAACTGCTCGTGGGTGCGGTGCTTGGTCTGTTCGTGAATATCATGCTCACTGTGTTTGCACTTGCGGGTGAGATTGTGGATATGCAGCTCGGTCTTGCCATGGCGAGAAGCTACGATCCTACTTACGGTACTGTCGGTCTTTCTACGAAGTTCTTCGACTATTGGTTCGTATTGTATTTCTTTGCGGTGGGTGGACATCTTTCGTATATCGAGCTGTTTGCCATATCGTATGAAACGATACCCATCGGCTTTGAAAGCTTTGATGTCAATATAGCGTACATACTTGTTAGCTACTTTGAAACTGTATTGACCCTCGGTGTAAAGCTTGCGATGCCGGTTATGGCGGCTTCACTGGTTACTGAGTTCTGCATCGGTGTAATGATGAAAGCCGTTCCGTCGATACATGTGTTTGTTGTGAATATTCAGATAAAGCTGCTTGTAGGATTCGTGGTGCTTACCGCAAGCTGCGGTGCAATATCCGAATTTATGGGCAAGATCATGAACATCATGTTTGAGAACCTTCACGGCCTTGTGGATAGCATGACGCTCTAGCTCTGAGATATTGATGTTCCTGCATGAAAGGGCGGTGGCGATTTGGCAGGCGAAGATAAAACCGAAAAAGCCACGCCGAAAAAACGTGATGATGCACGAAAAGAAGGCGATGTTCTCCAGAGTAAGGAGATAGTTATCGCAGCTTCGGTTCTCGGAATGTTTGCAGCAATGCGTCTGTTGATGGGCTTTGTTACCGAAACTGTGTTGGCTTATTCCACATCAGTGTTTGCAAGCCTGGGTACTTATGAAGTTAATCAGGATACATATATCTCTATTTTCGTAAATGTGGCAACGGTAGCGGTCATGACTATCGGTCCGATATGCGCTGTTGCGTTGCTGCTTGGTATTATACCAACTCTGGCGCAGACTAAAGGTCTGTTCACCATGAAGGCACTGCAGCCGAAGTTTTCACGTCTGAGTCCGCTATCAGGCATAAAGAAGATGTTTTCCCTTCAGTCGATAGTGAATATCTTAAAGGGACTTATCGAGGTCATTATTATCGGCTATGTGATATACAACGAGGTAGCCGAAAGGATTCCAAGGTTTATTGCGCTGATGAATGCAGGCATCATGCAGGCGGGCGCATATATCATGCTGAGCATATACGATCTTGTAATGCTGATATGCATATTACTGGTGTTTGTGGCGGGTGCCGATTATCTGTTCCAGTGGTGGCAGTT
>JAZSGG010000058.1:0-1965 GCA_045532595.1 Oscillospiraceae bacterium
TAATATGTACGTCAGAAGACAGATAAAAGGAGACTGAAAATTATGTCAATGAATTTTAAAAGAAAGCTCCCCGTTCCTAAGGAAATAAAGGAGCTTCACCCTCTCTCTGAGGAAGTAAAGGCGATAAAGGCGAAGAGAGACGCCGAGATAGCTGATGTATTTACAGGCAAGAGCGACAAGTTTCTGCTTATCATAGGCCCCTGCTCTGCGGATAACGAGGACAGCGTGATGGATTATGTATGCCGTCTTTCCAGACTTCAGGAGCAGGTGAAGGACAAGATAATCATCATTCCGAGAATATACACAAACAAGCCCCGTACAACGGGCGAGGGCTACAAGGGTATGATCCACCAGCCCGATCCCACCAAGGGCGAGGATATGCTGGAGGGACTTATTCAGGTGCGTAAGCTCCACACCCGCGCTATTGAGGAAACAAAGCTGGTATGCGCTGACGAGATGCTGTATCCCAGCAACTACCGCTACCTCAGCGACCTGCTGAGCTATGTAGCTGTAGGAGCGCGCTCTGTTGAGGATCAGGAGCACCGCCTTACCGCCAGCGGTATGGAGTGCCCTGTAGGTATGAAGAACCCCACAGGCGGAACTCTCTCCATTATGCTGAACGCTATCCGTGCGGCTCAGGCACAGCACACCTTCATCTATAGAGGCTGGGAAGTGACCACCGACGGCAATCCCCTTGCCCACGCTATCCTGAGAGGCTCTACCACAAAGCACGATCAGAATATTCCCAACTACCATTATGAGGATCTCCGCCTGCTGTATGATATGTACAGCGAGATGAACCTCAAGAACCTCGCCTGCATCATCGACACCAACCACGCAAACAGTGGTAAGAAGTACCTTGAGCAGATCCGTATTTCAAAGGAGATACTGCACTCCATGCGTCACTCCGCCGACATCAAGGGCATGGTAAAGGGCCTTATGATCGAGAGCTACATCGAGGACGGCGCACAGAAGGTAGACGAGGGCTGCTACGGCAAGTCCATCACTGACCCCTGCCTCGGCTGGGACAAGAGCGAGCGCCTTGTGCTGGATATCGCCGATCTGCTTTAATTCAATGCTATATTATAAAATGCCCCCGATCGGGGGCATTTTTATATTGACAAAGTTAGAAATCTGTGCTATAATACACTAAATATGATAAATCGTTGAGGGGAACTCAGTAGCTCCGTTTAGCCTTTTCAGAGAACTGCCGTATGGTGCGAGGCAGTAAGGTGAACGGCAGGCGAATTACCTCCCTGAGTGGCTGTGCGAAAGCGGCGTAAGCCTGCGAGTAGTGCGGTTCGGGTAAGCCCGTTAAAGCTGTCCAAAGGTCGCAGGGTATAGGCTATCTGCGGCAAATTGAGGTGGTACCGCGTTTTTCGCCCTCTTGCTGTATGCAGGAGGGCGTTTTTGTTTCGGAGGTGTTCATGAAAGCAGGATTCGACCATTTTGAGCAGCAATATGACAGGATAAATATTCTGTTTTCCGTGGGATACGGAGCAGCACTTCTCCTTGTGTTTCCATTGATGATACTGCTTTTTGGTCTGATTCCCGCGCTTGTCGTACTGTCAGCGGCTGTTATCACACTCACGGCGGGGTATACCATCATACGAAACAGAAAATGCACTATCACGGCGGATGAACAGCGGATAACGCTGTCTGTCGGCGCAGGCATGCGGGAGATACCGCTCTCCGAGGTAACCGCCGCAGGATATAACGCAGAGCTTGTTCATGGTCGTTTTTCGGATATGTATGTACTCCGAGCAGAGATACGTCTTGCTTCGGGCGAGTGTCTGGAGCTGGAAAAATGGCTTTCCCTGCCAGGCGGCTTCAGAAAGGAAATTCACAGTGAGGTCAGCTCCTTTGTGGAGAGTCAGCCGTTAGCACAGCTGTGTCGATATATCAACAGACAGGTGCTTGATATATCAGATGAAGATATCGAAAGGTCGTGATATCAGTGGAATT
>JAZSGG010000101.1:0-15497 GCA_045532595.1 Oscillospiraceae bacterium
AATTTCGGTGTCCCCTTCGGGGACGGATTAAAATGCGGCTACGCCGCAATACCGTGCGGCGTTACGGCGCAGCCGTTTTAAAATCTGTCGGCGTCAGCCCGTACATTCATTCCTCACTCCTCACTCCTCATTCCTCATTAATTTGATACGCTCCGCGTTTCAAATTCCGATTTATCATCAAGCCTACACCTACCGCTGAGGTATATACAAAAAACAAGTGCACATCGTTGTGATGTGCACTTTGCTTTTATGTTATATTGATCACCGCACCGCCTGTGACCGTAAGAGTCACTGAGCCGTCAGCATTATAGACGACTTCATCGGTACGTGCCGCAGGCACATAATTGGGCGACAAGCCTGTTTCATACAAAGCATAGCAATCAACAGAGTTTACAGTGTCATAATAGCTCACCAGTATGTACTTTTCCTCTGTTCCGATAAGCTCCATATGGGCGTCCATAGCCACAAAGCCCTCGTCATTCTCCTTGACATCGTATATAAGTTCTGTTCCATCATACATAGCAAACCACAGCTCTGTGTTTCCCTCCGCATCATAGCGGTTGTAAAGACGGTAGAATAACTCGCCGTCTGTAACGCAGTCGCAGGCATTCGTCTCGCAGATCTTCTCATAGCCCTCTGCGCCGTCAAAGTCACGGGCATTGTAGAACACCTCGCCGTAGCTGAGCCACTGAGCGCCGTTGTTGCCCATCATGCGCACAGCGTAATAGCCGCCGTTATCCAGTGTAAAGAACTCCGTATCCACCATGAAGATGCCGTGTCCGATGCTGTCAGAGTCAGCCTTTGCCTCGGTCGCATAATCCGTTGCAAGCTTCGAGGTGTCAAAAACATCCATGTTGAAGCTGTAATGCTCGTCAGCGTACACAAGGTTACCGTTTCTCAGCTCTGTGAGGTTGAAATCAAAGCTGAAATACTGGAATGTATCGGGATGGTTCTTGCTCTGCATCTTCAGGAAATAAACAGTATCGCCGTTTACACGACCCTGATAGAAGCCGCCCCAGTCGATGGCTCTGTCGGGTGTACGCACCCAGACATTGCCGTTTTCGTCTGTTATCTCCATATCGAAAAGCTCGTCAACGGTAACGCCTCTGTCGTCCTCGGTGTAGAGGAAAGAGAGCAGACCAAACCAGCCTTTCTCTCCCTCGCCATAGTAGCCCTCAAACTCGCCGCTGTGATTATATACCTTATCCGCATCCTTGAATGCAAGCTCGGCTTTATCCTCCACGTCTTCGTAGTAGTACATGGTATACATGTCATTTCTCGGAACATACCACACCCTGCCCTCAGCAAGCATAAAGAAGCCGCTGTCGTCGGTATAGAAAGAGCATGGATCGGAATAGCTGAACATATCCGATTCCAGATCAAGCATCAACACCTCTGAACCGCAGGTCCATTCACAGCCGAATGCAAGACCATACGCCGCAGATTGTCTGCCTGTGCCGCCCTTTGAGAAATCCACTGTGAACGTGCCGTTCTCGTTGCCGCTTTCGATAAGCTCAACGGTGTTGCTTCTGAGGTCTATTCGGTAGACCTCTAAGGCATGATCGGGCGTAAGTATCTTAACCAGATTATTTTCACGATCGGTGGTGATATCAGCATTCATGCACTCACGGAACAAGCCGTCTTCGCCCAGCAGAGATATCTCTTTGTTTATCTTGTCATAGCTGTAGAAGGTCGCATAATAGCGTATCTCCCCTGCCTCCTCGTCATAGCCGACAGGAACCAGCACAGCAAATGCCGCACCGCTTTCAAGCGGAACATCCTGCACGATGATGCTTGTTCCTCCGAGGACAGAGCCGCCGTGGGTGTACATTGCAGGGTTTACAAGCTCGGTCTGAGCCAGCACCTTGCGGGTGTTGGTATCCTCCACATACAACTGCGGATATACGATATAATCATTGCTTCCCGCCCATGAGAACACCGCCGTTACGTCATAATAACGCAGATCATCACTCGAAAAGCTCTTGTACTCGGAATCGGGATATACGTTGCCGTTCTCATCACAGGGCAGTGTTGCGATAAGCTCATAATAGTGGTTCTCGGTCTTCTGGATAAAGTGGCTGTACCATTTTGTTTCCGCATTATTCGCCTGATCGAATGTGGCAGGATCGTAATACTCCATATAGATCTCCGCATAAGAGATATTTCCGTCCTGATAACATTCCTTCAGATGCACCTTAGGATCATTCGGTGTGCCGACATATCCTCTTGCAAAGCTCCACTGTCTGCCCTCGTTGTCGGTGAATCCTTCAAGCAAGCTGTTGTATATATCGGGGAAATTATCGCCCATTCGGGTAAGCAGCTCATTCTCGCCCATGTAATTCAGCGCACCTGAAAGAGTGTTGCCCGTCTCAGCGATAAAGATGTACTCCTCGGCATTGCTGTTACGCTTGTGTGTAAGCGGATCTATTCCGTTGTAACAGAACATAGAATCCTGATATTCCTTTGGAATAAAGTAGAACTCAGGCTGACCGCCGTTGTAGCAGAAGAAATAGTATCCGTCGGAAAGTATACCGCAGGCAAGGTGATCCGCAAGTTCGCTGTTGTAATCCAAAGTCATGCTCCAGTCATAGCTTGTGGATGTATCGAATACCTGCTTCCACTCGCCGAGGAAGAATTCCTCAAAAACATCGGGATCATAGCTCAACTCCATGCCCTCGGGAATGAGAGTGTTCTCATCCGAAGCGATGTCATAGATGCGCTCTGCCTTTATCTCGTTAAGCCCAGCGGGATAGGTCTCCATCACGCTGCCGTAGAACCATACACGCAGAGTATCGCCAACTGCAAATCTCTCATCAAACTGAACGGCGTATACGCCGCCGTTGCTGTCCTCTACATAGTAGATACCATCCTCGGGACGGGTAACGTTGCCAAGATCATCCTCAGCAATCACCGTTGCATTGATATAATCAGGCGCATACGATGCAAGCCAGATGCTCAGATCATCATAATTCTGCTCGGATATCTCGAAATATGCCGTGCTGTTGGTATCGGAAAGACTGTAATAGCACTTATCATCTGCCTTATGCAGGCGGAGATAATCATAGTGTCCATCCGTCGTCTGAGACTTATAAAGTCTCAGCACAGCGGAATAAGCCTCTCCCCTTGCAATGGAATCCACAGGCTCATTCTTCGCAAAGCCGCTTACTGCCTCGTTAAGTCCCTCAAGCATATATTCCGTTACTTCCACCGAAACATTATAACGGGAAACTGAATAAGCGCTGTAATCGGCGAGGTCAAGGTGTGTGAATTCCCTCTCGGTGATAACTACCTGCTCGGATGTATCAACAGTCTCTGCGGTAGCCTCAATGGTTACCTCTGTTGTAGTGTCGCCTGTAAGGATGCTATCATCCCTGCTCATCATCACACCGCCGCCGATGGCGATGACTGCCACCGCTGCCGCAGCAGCACAGAAGCCGATGATCTTACCCTTGCCGCTCTTCTTCTGCTTAACTGTGGTCATGGAAGTCGGACGCTCGCTCTCTGCCTCGAACTGCTCCGCTTCACGCTGCTTTTCGGCGTGCTTTGCGTGGGTC
Organism: Oscillospiraceae bacterium; assembly: GCA_045532595.1. Classification (GTDB taxonomy): domain Bacteria; phylum Bacillota; class Clostridia; order Oscillospirales; family Ruminococcaceae; genus CAG-115. Next base: position 3,555 of record JAZSGG010000101.1, read on the forward strand.
TGCGCCGCCTCGGCTATGTACTTTTCATCTATCTTGTTAATTGCTTCATCCCAGCGCTCTCTCATACCTCAACGCCCCTTTCCTTCAGATACACCTTCAGCCCTGCTCTTGCACGGGAGAGTCTTGTCTTTACGGCGCTCTCCGTCATGCTGAGTCCCTTTGCTATCTCGCTCACCGACATATTGAAATAATATCTCGAAACGAACACCTCACGGCTCTTGCGGCTCTCCTTTGCGAGAAATCCGTTTATCCACTCGCCCAGCTGATTGCTGTCAAATCTGCTCTCCACTGTGGCGTTATCGGGGATTATCTCCGCCAGCTCGTCGTACTGCTCCTCATAACTCCTGCGCTTCAGCTTATCAAACGCTGTCAGCGCTGTGTTGCGGACTATCATGCAGAGATATCCGCACAGCGATTCGGGTCGCTTAGGCGGGATAGCGTTCCATAGCTTCATATATGAGCTGCTGACGCACTCCTCGGTGTCCTCATTATTTGCGAGTATTCCATACGCTATATTATTGCAGAGCCTGCCGTATTTTGTCTGTGTTTCGGCTATTGCCTGCTCATCGCGGGAGAAAAACATTTCTATTATCTTGTTGTCTTCCATATTCTCGCCTCCTCGTAACATTAGACCTGCCATCTTCAAAAAAGGTTACATATATTTTCAAAAATTTTTTCATAAACTTGACACCGCATATCCGTTATGCTAAAATTAAAATAACACTACGACCCGAAAGGAGCCGCCATGAAACAGAACAACCTGCTCTCAAAGCTTCACTACAACTCCCCTGTGGTGCTGACCTACGCAATAATCTGCACCGTGTTCCTGATACTGAACTACCTTACCAGAGGCTGGATGAACACCTATCTTCTTGTAAGCTACGGTCACGCAAGCCTGTTGGATCCGCTTACATACGTCCGTGCCATTCTCCATATTGCAGGCCATGCGGACTGGAACCATCTGTTCAGCAATCTCATCCTGCTGCTTCTCGTAGGTCCTGCAGTTGAGGAACGCTACGGCAGCTCTAACCTTGTTATAATGATGCTCTGCAACGCAGTGATAACCGCCATCATCCACGGTATCTTCTTCTCCACGGGAATAATCGGCGCCAGCGGCGTTGTTTTCATGATGATAATCCTCAGTGCCTTTACCAATATGCAAAAGGGTAGGATCCCGATAACCCTGATACTGGTATCGGTCATGTATCTCGGCCGTGAGATATTCAACGCCCTCAGCGCACCTACAGACGGCATATCCCAGCTCGGTCACATCATCGGCGGTCTGGTAGGTCTCGGCTTTGGTATCTATTACTACAAGCTGAAATTCAGCCGCTCGAATTGATTACAATGCATACAAAATCCGCCGCACAGCCAACACCGTGCGGCGGATATATTTTTAATCTGTTATACCTGCTGCGGCTTTTACCGCTCTCTTGTTCTCGTACATTATCTTATCTGCACGGTTGAACACATCCGCAAAGCAGCTGTCTGTGCTGCGGTATTCCGAAATGCCGTATGCAAGCGCTACATAGCTGTCTCCGCTTACGGCTCTGTCCTCCTCCAGCGCTGCCGCAAGAGATGCCAGATATTCATCCTGCTTCTGAAGAGCCTCACCGTCAAGAAGCACCGCAAACTCATCTCCGCCTATTCTGTAGACATGGTGATTCGGGAACGCCTTTCTTATGATCTCAACACAGCGGTTGATAAGCTTGTCACCGTAAATATGACCCTTTGTATCGTTTGTCTGCTTTAGTCCGTTTATATCCAGAACAGCTACAGCAAACTCAGCTTCACCGTTATTTATCTGCTCCTCCAGCTTTTCCACAGCCGTATCATAAGCAGTCTTGTTCTCCGTGCCTGTAAGAGAATCCGTATTTGCAAGGTGGTGTATCTTTTCAATGTAGACATTCAGCTTCTCCGCCATCTCACGGAAGCTGTTTGCAAGTACGCCGACCTCGTCCTTTGTGTTGTTGTGGATCTCAACATCCATATCGCCCTCAGCGATCCTTACGGTCTCCTCGGTAAGCTCTTTCAGAGGATGTATGAGGCTGCGGCAGATAAGTGAAGTGATCGCAACGAAGATTCCTGCAATAAGTAGCGTGGTTATGGTTATCTGCAGGTAAAGAGTATTTCTTGTGCTGTTTATCTCTTTTACAGGCGCCGAAATTACCAGATTTACATCATTGTTCAGCTTTCTGTAGGACATTCTCTTCTCAACGCCGTTATATGTGTAATCATACAGGCTGGCATTTTCGATATCCACATCATATTCATCAATGACAGAAACGAACTCAATATTCTCATCTATCGCATTAACTCCCATTTCAAGATCACGGTGATGAACAACAGTGAAATTCGCATCGTCCTCTGCAAGATAAGCAAAGCCTGTGTCATAAACACGGATGCTGTCAACAAGCTCCTCCAGCATGGTGAAGTCGATATCCATGCCCACGATGCCGAGAAGCTCCTCGTCGCAGAAAATGGGAATAACATAGGATATCATATATACATTGATGTTCTTATTTAGATAAGGTCTCATCCATGTGGCAGGCTGACCGTTCATCGCATTCTCAACAGGAATATAGTACCAGCCTACATGCTCAAGATCATCAGGCTCGTAAAGTGACATATCGGTGTTCGGCTCGAAACGGAACTCATCATTATTGTCCTTACGGATATAGAAAAGGCCTGCGTCAGGCGTGGTAAGCTCGGGATTGAGCCTTATGTACACGGATACCGAATCGTCCGTGGCATAGCCTGCATTCAGCATGATGGGCAACAGGTAGTCCATATATTCGTTGTAATACTGCTCGTCTGCCAGTCTTGCAGGGTCGGAAACGAACTCCTCCGCACAGCCTGCGATGACCTCCACGGACTGCTCAATACGGCCCATGATACCGTTTATCTCCGCAGCATTGGATTCTGCAAGCATATTTATCGTCTCGGCGGACTTGTTGTTCGAGCCGATAGAATATCTGTATATTCCGGTACCGCCGACTGCCAGTGCGGAAAGGAGTATTCCCACCAGTATCAGCAGAATAAATTTAGTCTGAATAGATCTCAATACTGATCCTCCGTTAAAATATGTTAAAATCTGTTAATAGGTACAAATATACTTATAATTAATTATACGACAGAACTTGACAAAAATCAAGTGTTTCCGAACGATTTTATAAAAAATTGTTATTTTTTAATCAAACCTATTGACAAATACGGGAAATCATGCTATCATAACATTGTGATATCAATTTGATATCAAATCACAACACATGACATGGAGGTAATATTATGGAAACTACCAAGACACGTATGGAATACGAAGAGCGTGAGCTTAACGCCCCCAGCGGCTGGCTGGCACTGTTCCTGACAATCATTCTGTATATAGGCGCACTTGCTGCCACCATCGCAGGCGGCGTCATCATGGAGACAGAGGTAAACGCCCTCGGTGTTATCCTGCTCGTTATCGGAATAGTATGGCTGTGCGTTGGCTGGATTCCTTTCCTCGGTCTGCGCATCATCCGCCCCAATGAGGCACTGGTGCTGACTCTTTTCGGTAAGTACACAGGCACTCTGAAGCGTGAGGGCTTCTTCTTCATCAACCCCTTCAGCTCCGCTGTGAAGCCTCACTCCAATGACGGCCCTGCAGTTAATGTAACAGCAAACGGCGCCACTGTTGCAGTTGTAAACAACAAGATCTCCCTTAAGGCACTCACCCATGATAACCACAAGCAGAAGATCAACGACCAGATGGGTAACCCCATTGAAGTGGGCATCGTCGTTATATGGCGTGTTGTGAACACCGCAAAGGCTGTGTTCAATGTAGACAACTACGAGACCTTCCTCTCTACACAGGCAGACTCCGTGCTGCGTGACGTGGTACGCTGCTACCCCTACGACTCCACCGACAGCGACGAAAAGACTCTGCGCGGCTCCGCTCAGGAGGTATGTGAGCTTCTTAGAGAGCAGCTTCAGCAGCGTGTAGATCAGGCAGGTCTTGAGATAATCGAGGCTCGCATCACTCACCTTGCATACGCTCCCGAGATCGCTGCCGCTATGCTGCAGAGACAGCAGGCTACTGCTATCATCGAAGCTCGTCAGAAGATCGTTGACGGCGCTGTAGGCATGGTTGAAATGGCTCTGAACAAGCTCTCCGAAAGCAACGTATGCGAGCTGGACGAGGAGCGCAAGGCTCAGATGGTATCCAACCTGCTGGTTGTACTCTGCGGCAACAAGGACGCTCAGCCCATAGTAAACAGCGGCTCCATCTATTAAGGAGGAAACGCAATGATCGATCATGTTCCAGCGATAAACGTCGCACTATTATTCATATCAGGACTGTTCTGTTTCTTATTCCCCATAGCAATGCTGGTGATATGGAAGATAAAGAACAAGTCCGCAAGGCTGCTTGCGGCTCTCGCTGGCGCTGTAACCTTCTTCGTGTGGGCGCTCTGCCTTGAGCAGGCTCTCCACATGGTGATGCTGCCGCTGGTGCAGGGCTCTGCAGCTCTCTACACCATATACGGCGCTCTTGCCGCAGGTGTGTTTGAGGAAACAGGCAGATTCGTGACCTACAAGCTGTTCCTGAAAAAGACCACCGCCGAGGGCAATCCAGCCGACGCAGTGATGTACGGAATCGGTCACGGCGGTATCGAGGCTGTGATGCTGCTCTCGTTCAATCTGCTTACATACGGCGCTATTGCACTGCTGATAAACGCAGGTCAGGGGGAGACCATCCTCGGTGCTATGATGGCTTCCGTACCCGAGGAACAGGCGGCACTCGCACAGGCTCAGCTGGAGGCATACTTCCTCAACAAGCCTGCATTCTACATCATTTCCTGCGCCGAGCGTGTGCTGGCAATCTCTCTGCATATAATGCTCTCGGTAACGGTATTCGCAGCCGCACATGACAAGAAGCTGCTGTGGCTGTTCCCCACTTCGATACTTGCTCATGCGCTGTTTGACACTCCCGTGGCGCTGTATCAGGTGGGAATATGCCCGATGTGGCTGATGTATACGCTGCTGGTGGTGTTCCTGATAGCGCTGCTCCCCGTCACTGTGAAGCTCTACAAAAGGATGAAGGCAGACTGTGCAAAATAATATGGAAGGAGGTCGGCATAATGGCTGACGAAAAGGAAAAGAACTCAAAGAAACAGGTACCGCTGCGCCTTTCCGCAAGCCTGTACAACGACCTCATGAAGTGGGCGGAGGACGACTTCCGCTCGGTAAACGGACAGATAGAGTATCTCCTGACAGAGTGCGTGAAGTATCACAAAAAGCACCCGAAGAAAGAGGAGGAATGACATGCTACTATATATCGAATGGCTGATAGAGGAGCTGCCCCTACCACTTATATTGATGATAACAGGCTTTGTTATATGGCGGTTTCCGCCGCAGTACAAGGGAATGGGCTATCACACCTCAACCGCCGAGCGCTCTCCTCTTGCATGGCAAACCGCTCAGATATACTGCGGCTCACGGATATTTTTCGCATATCTTGCTGCGCTGATTATAACTATAGCGTCATGGATGATATGCGCTTTCAGTAAGGTCTCACAGGATGTAATGGTATCAATTTTCTGGATGCTGCTCGTCGCTGAGGTGATACTGATATTCGTCATTATCATCATGACCGAAAAGATGCTGCACAATCGCTTTGACAAAAACGGCGATCCGAAATAATATCGCCGAAGAAACAGGAGGACTGACATGGGCGAATATGTTATTCTGCTGATATGCGAGCTGCTGTGTCCGCTCACGATGCTGCTTATCGGTCTGTTTATATGGCGATTTCCTGCTGAATACAAGAGTATGTTCGGTTATCACACCACAGCTGCGGAAAGGTCTCCCGAGGCATGGGCAGCAGCTCAGGGCTACTTTGGCATAAGAATGGTCATTGCGCAGATTCCCGTTATAGTCATAATGGTCGTTACATGGGTGATATCCTGCGTGGTGCTGAAGCTCGGCGAGGACGCTGTGGCAGGCATTGCAATGGTGCTGACCGCCATTCCGATAGTCGTTGTGCTGATCGTGGCAGGTATGACGGAAAGAATGTTGAAAAAGTATTTCGGGAAATAAACTCATTCACGGCTGCGCCGTAACATGCTTCAAAACCGTGGTTTGATCGCATTTTAACACCGAACACGATATTGAAATATGCGCCGAAGGCGCACCGAAATTCCTCATTCCTAATTAAAGCGAATAACACCCCACCTTTCAGGCAAAACTACTGCCGTATGAAATGTGGGGTGTTTTTATGTCTATAAGAGCAATTGATCTTTGTAAGCGTTACGATATCGGCGGAAATGTGGTGTGCGCACTGGATGGTGTATGCCTTAACATCATGAACGGAGAATATGTCACCATCACGGGCGTGAGCGGCTCGGGAAAATCCACGCTGATGAACATACTCGGCTGCCTGGATACGCCGACCTCCGGAAAGTATCTGCTGGATGGAAACGATGTATCAGAGATGACCGACAAGGAACTCAGCCGCATCCGCAGCAGAAAGATAGGCTTTGTATTCCAGAGCTTCAATCTTATTCCGTCGCTTACCGCCATTGAGAACGTGGAACTGCCGCTGCTTTATCGTGGCATTCCTGCCGAAAAGCGCCGCAGCATCGCCCGTGAGGCCCTCGAAACGGTAGGACTTATCGACCGTGCAAAGCACCGACCCTGTGAGATGTCAGGCGGTCAGCAGCAGCGTGCCGCCATAGCCCGTGCTATCGCCTCCGACCCGTCCATGATACTGGCAGATGAGCCATGCGGCAATCTAGACAGCCGCAACAGCCGTGAGGTGATGGAGATACTCGCAGAGCTTAACCGAAACGGCAAGACTATCGTCATGATAACCCACGACAGTGAAGCCGCCAAAAAGGCTCAGCGCCTGATACGCATAGCAGACGGAAAAGTCGTTTAGATCGGAATTTGACGAGCGACTTCCGCACGAAGTGCGGATTGGTTTTTAGGTCAAGCCTTTTTTCAAAAAGGCTTGTGGGGTGTGGGGCAAAGCCCCACCACTCGGCGCAAAGCGCCGTTAATGCGTTCAGGGCGCTAAAGGGGTCTGGGGGAAAACAAGAGTTTTCCCCCAGTTTGTTTTGCGGCTCGACGCCGCAAAACAAATTCCGATTTTACGGTTGGTTTACCACTCCGCAGAACAGCGGGAATCCGTTCTGCTGAATGACGAACATAAATGGTCTGTCAAAAGTGAGATAAAGCTCCTCCACATCCTCGGGAAGTGCATCGCCGCAGTACATCATATCAATATAAGAAGCCGCTGTGCAGCCGTTCTCGTCCATCGAAACACGCACCGCATGGTCTGCCTTGTCTATCCAGATATTGCCGTCGATATCCGCAAGCGGCGAGAAATCTGCTGTTTCGCCCTCAAAAATATCGGTTATGCCTATCTGCCTCATACCGTCTTTCAGATCGCACCTCGACGATATATCAAACTTCGGCACGGAAAGATACACCTTCAGCTTCCGCTGCTCGGCAGATTCGCTGTCCTCGAGCATGCGGTAAAGCTCCTCATCGCATACAAGCTGCTCCACTGTGATATCCTCGTCGGGCAGGATGAAGTACATCGTTCCGCCACCCTCAAGAGATTCCGTCAGCGCAAAGTAATTCTCCGCACAGTAAACATACTTGTTGTCATAGGTACACTTCAGGTATTCTGCCTGCACATCGCCGTCGGGAGCATGGAACACATCCTGCTCTATACAGTTCTCACTAAACTTTGTCACCCACTGCGCATTATAATACATAGTCGAGGCAAGACACATCAGCATATCCTCGGAAAAGCTCTTATCCTGAACATATCCCGAAAGCAGACCGCCTGTCTGCTCATTCAGCCAGTCCTGATACGCCTTATTATAAGCCTCACTTCCCATTTTGCCGCTGTAGGTTGAGGCGTAGTAATTCTCTGCAAGTGTGGAAAGGGTCTGCTCATTGTATTCGAAGCCGTCACTCAGCCACAGCGAGCTTGCGATATGCTGTGTACACAGCGGAGAGGTGTTGTAGAACTGCCGCCACACCGCATTCGCCTGCAGACGCAGGGACTCCATATCCTCCTCGCCCAGTGCGGAAAGTATCTGCTGACGGCTGCTGCCGCCTGCGGTCTCCGCTACCATAGACAGTGCCACATACAGATTCACAGGGGAAAATGCTACGTTCTCACTCTCTGCACCTGACAGATATACCTGCATCGAATCGCCGAAGAAATCATAGGATATCTGTTCGAGATATGCGGAATCTGCACGGAGTGTCCTGATATCATCCCTATACTTGTCATAAACTTCAAAATATGCATCGTTTTCGAACATATTGTACTCATTGTAATAATCCTGCTCCAACGGATAGGGAGATATCTCTGGATAAGCCGCCGCCATCAGCGGAAGTACATCCTCCTGTTCCTCGGCGGTGGATGCTTCATTGGTCTGTGACACATCGCTCTGATAAGGGATATGCTCAATATGCGGCTGCGGCTCGTATGGCTTACAGCCTGCAAGCAGTGTTACCGCCGCCAGTGCTGCGCAGAGCATTCTTTTTCTGTTTGTCATGGTGTTACCTCGTATATGTTGACCCAATTATTTCTTTATTCTGCATTAAAAAGCAGCGGGAACTTATATCCTCTCTTAGTCCAGTCTGCTCTGAAAAATTCCGTCAGTGCGGGAAGCTCATACTTATGCACATAATGCGCAGGGTTGTTGCCTGTGGAGGTGATGACATACTCCTCGTCTGCACTTACGCCGAGGTCTATATCCGTACCGTCAGGCTTTATAAAGCGTATCCTGTCAAAACGCAGGTGATATGCATAGTCCTCTGCGCCCTGTCTGTATATTGCAAAGGTAAGCTCGGGGAAAGCAACATACTGACGGTCCTTGCCTCCGCCCGACAGCACAGATGCGTACCTCTCCCCCACCGACAGCAGCGGCATTCCCTCTATCTGCTCCTCTGCCGTTCCTGCGTCGGAAAGGAAGAAGCTGTAATCCAGTGGCTTGCCGTTCAGCAGATCGTATGTGGCTTTTGCCTGATATAAGGTCGTGGCATAGATGTAGATATCATCCCCTGTCAGCGCATACGCTTCTTCGGGAGTGTACTGGGCGGTTATCTTATACTGAATAAAATTCAAGTTGTCAGAATGTACCGAGAGATAGTCGTGAAGCTCCTCGTAGGACTGAGGCGCACCGGTGACGCTCTGCTCCATCATCTCCACATTCTCGTATCGGCGGTTGGAAATATCCGCCTTGATCGTATAGTTTACGTTCTGTGTCGGCTGAAGCTCGTTCACGATGCCACTGAACAGCGGTATATCATTGTTACTCTCGATGATGAACATGAACGGTCTGTCAAAGATAAGCTCGATGACCTCACGACGAACAGGTCCGCCTGTCGGGATGTTCTCCATCAGTGTGAACGAGGATGCGGCGCAGCCCTTTTCGTCAATGGATACTCTCACCGCCTGCTCCGCCTTATTAAGATAAGAGCCTGTGTCCGCAGTGAGCGCCGAGAAATCCGCCTTTGCCGCATCGAAAACATCTGTCACTCCGAGAGCCATCATACCCTGCTTAAGATCTGTCTCAGCGGTGATATCGAACTTCGGCAGTGAAAGCACCACATCATACCTCTGCCTGTTCTCCCATGCATTAACGCCGCCGAATACCATCTCGTAGACATCATCGCCTGCCGCTATCTCCTCAGGTGTGACTCCCACGTCAGGGAGAACGAACCACATGGAATGCTCGTCGCATTCGAGATACACTGCTGTATATCCCTCGCCGAAATAGCAGGTCATATCCCCTGCCTTGTTCAGGTATTCAACGATAACATCGCCATCCGCACCATGGAACACGGATGTTAGCGTATCAGCCTCATCAAACTCATCGGACTTTTTCCACTGTGCGCTGAAATCCAGCGTTGAAGCCAGCATCATTACCGTGTCCTCGGAAAGCTCGGCGTTATTCGCACTGTTATCCAGCCTGCCGCCCGACTGACCTCTGAGCCAGCTTCTGAAGATCCTGTTATACTCAGCGCTTCCCATCTCCCCCACATAGGAGGTCGTCCGAAGCATCTCGGAAAGCTCCTTCAGCGTGTTTGTGTTATAGTGCAGATCATTCCTCAGCCACAGGGAGTTTGCAAGCACAGAGGAAGTAACGCCGTCGTTCATATAGGTGCCGTTCCAGATCTGCCTTGCATTTTCGAGAAGCTCATCCTCGCTCTGTGCATTCAGCAGAGAAAGTATCTGCTCCTTGCTTTCGCCCTCTGTCGTTGCGGACAGCACAGAGAGCGCCATATACAGATTCACGGGGGAATATGCGTTGTTCTCGCCCTCTGCCGATGTCAGATAGGTCTGCATGGAGCGTGTGAAGAAATCACGCAGCTCGTCAACTGTCTCCTTTGGCACTGCGAGAGCCTCCTTGCTCTGCTTCCATCTGTCCCACGCCTCATTTTCATTCTTTGGCTCGGTTTCTGCAGGAGCATCGCATGTTTCCTCAATGACATCCTCTACGCATTCGCTGGTCTCAATAGCAATCTCGGCGGTTTCTACCGCTTCAAAGGTATCAAGCGGCTCGCCCGTCTCTGTATGGGAACCTGAGCTGAAATCATACAAGTCAGGATGCTTTGCCATGGTGGGATAGCTTGCCCAGAACAGCATCCTTGCCGTATCATCGGGATAATAGCTTACAGGAAGATCAACAGGAGCAATCTCCTCCACATCCTCCGGCGCATCTCCGGTAACGGGTGCTGATTCCTCAATGATCGGTGTGTCGTCGATTGCTTCCTCGCTGTCGGGCACATCATCCACCACTATATCAGCTGTTTCAATGGCTGCAGGAACGTCGCAGGTAGCATCTGATGCTCCGCCATGTTCGGGCGACTCGCCGTCGGTAGAAGTCGCAGCCTCACCCGTGTAGACATCAATACCTTCCAGGGTTTCGATGATCTCAATCGTTTCGGCACCCTCTGTTATGCTGCCTGCGTTTTTATCATCTGAAGAATGCGTTGTTGCAGTGGATGTGCCGGTGTATTCAGGATCTACGATGCTCTCACCCGAAAGGTAGCTTGCAGGGTCAGTGAGCGCTACAGCAGTTATCAGCGCCGCACATGCAGCAGTGGAACACACGCCTATCCACAGCGGCTTCTTCGAGCGCTTCACCTCTGAACGGGACTTATCGGCAGCGGCAATGATATCCTCGTCTATCATGCCGATGACTTCGCTGAGCTTTTCATTAGTCATACCGAAAACCCCTCCTTTTCCAGATATGTACGCAGCTCGCCACGCATGCGGTGCAGCATGGATTTTATCTTGCTCTCACTCTGACCGCAGCGGCCGCAGATATCCTTTATCGGGTCACAGAAATAGTATCGCCACACAAACACGTCACGCTTCTCCTGCGTAAGCGATCTGAGATACTTCGACACAGTATCGGCAAGCGCCTTGCTATCGAAGCTGTCCTCAGGAGTCTCACCGCCGCTGACGCAGTCGGAAAGCTCATCTAGCGACTGCTCATACTCCGACCCGCCACGCTTGCTGCGGTGCTTCTTTCGCCACACATCGATGGAGAGCTGACGTGTTATCTTGCCCAGAAACAGCGAAAGCGGGCTGGGCTTATGAGGCGGCATGGCATTCCATGCTTTAAGATAGGTATCGTTCACTACCTCCTGATCGTCCTCGTTGTTGTTAAGTATATTGTGCGCTATCTTCGTCAGATAGTTCCTGTATTTACTGTCGGTCTCGCTGATGGCGGATTCATCCCTCGCCCAGTACAGCTCGACTATATCCTCATCCTTCATACGCACTCCTCCGTCCCGCCGAATTATCGGCTTCATTAATATAGACCGACAAAAAATCCGATCGGTTGCACAAATCGGAATTTGCCAGCGACGCCCGGCGATGCTCCGCTTACGCGGGGCCGGAACTCCATTTCCTCTTCCCCTAATAGGGAT
>JAZSGG010000092.1:0-6396 GCA_045532595.1 Oscillospiraceae bacterium
TGTCTCAGAATCTGACACAGTTATCTTATGATATTGCTTCGTTCTATAATGTATCTGTAGAGGAAGCTTATAATAAGGTCGTTTCGGGATTCAGCGGAGAACTGGAGCCTTTGCGCCGTCTCGGCTTCGCACTTGACGAAGCGACTCTGAAACAGTTTGCATATAAGAAGGGCATCGAGCAGAGTGTTGAGAGCATGACGCAGGCACAAAAGGGTCAGCTCAGATATGTTGCGATGATAGAACAGGCAGGAAGCATCGGAGTGCTTGGCGATATGTCGAGAACCATTGATACTGCATCAAACGGTCTGAGGATACTTCAGGCTAGAATACAGCAGTTTGCGAGAGCCGTAGGCAATGTGGTCGCTCCTGTGCTGTCAGCAGTGCTGCCGTATTTTACTGCATTTATTCAGCTTATGACCGAAGCAGCAAATGAACTGGCTACGCTGTTCGGGTTTGAGCTGCCTGAAATTGATATCAGTGCTACGGCTGTAACAGGCGGATTTGATGATATCACGGCGGCGGTTGATGATGCGACAGGCTCAGTGGAGAAATTCAAAGGCAGCCTTGCAGGCGTTGACCAGCTCAATATTATCGGCAGCGCATCACAGTCTGGCGGCAACGGAGAGGCAACAGGCGCATTCGACCTCGGCATAGAATTGCCTACATACGATTTTCTCGGAGATGTTCAGAACGAAACAAAGGCTATCTTTGAGAGCATGAAGGACGGTTTGCGTGAAGTGCTTCCGTGGATTGAGGCGGTTGGAACGGCAATTGCAGGTTTGTATATCGGAAACGGGATTATCAATGTTGTTGGATGGGTAGGCAGGCTTGGTGATAAATTCAAGGCTTTAAAGACAGTGGTAGGTGCAAAGGGCGCAAGCAATTTATTCGGCATAGCAGGCGGACTTGCGGCGGGCGCATCTTCGGGCGTGCTGTTATATAACTCCATCAAAAACCTTATAACTGGCACAGGCAATCTTAAAAATAGCATTATGCAATTGGTAACGGGCATAGCTGTTGCAGGCGGTGCTATTGCGGCGTTTATAGCATTAGGAAATCCTGTTGGTGCGGTTATTACTGGCATAGTTGCTGGTATAGGTGCACTTGCAGGGGCTGCAGCTGGGCTGTCGAGAAATGCTGCTGAGTTAAGAGAGAATGCACTTGATAATCGTATGTTTAATAACGGTGGCACTAAAATTACAGAAATTGCCGTTGCATATGAAAGATGGGCGTCTGCTGCTGCCGATGTGAACGCTGAAACTGTTGATAGATATCGACAGCTTGATACATATAAACAGAAAATTCGTGATACACTCGAAGTTTTTGATGAACTGGGAGGCATCAACATAGACCTCAACACATTGACATCAGCAGATGCTGCGCAATTAAGAAAGCCGTTTGAACAGCTTGCAGAATACCTGAGAGGCAGCTTTGTGGAATCTTGTAAAACGGTGGCAGGAGATATCGCAACAGTGTTCTCTAATCTTGGTGTTAGTGCTATAGTGTCGCAGCAGGTGCAGGCGGCATATAAAGATATGCAGCAGATGTTCGAACAAAATCTCACGTCTAGCCAGGCAACCATTGACGAATATTTGCAGAAACTTGAAGAGAACGGCGAACTTACTGAATCTGAGTGGGCGTCATTTGAGAAAGAAAGAAACTACATGGCTACAATGGCGCTTATTGGAAACGAGGATTATGTTGAGCTGCAAGGGGCTCTGAAAAGTTTCAATAGTCTTGATTTGTCAACCATAGATTTAGAAAACGATGAGACGGCAAAGGCGGCAATAAACGATCTAAAAAGCGCCTTTGACTCTTTGGCCGCAAGCAGCAAGGTGGTTTTGAATGAACGGCTAGCAGAAATTGAGTCTTTGCGTTTAGGAGTTGAAGCAAGCTATAATGCAGGATATATAACTCAAGATGAATACACAAGTAAGCTGTCGTTGCTTGACATAACAGCCGCAGGATTTGAAGCTGATTATAATAGGCAGTTGCAGGAGCTTACAAAGCCGCTTGAAAACGTTGCGGTGCGGTCTATTCTACAATCGCTTGATCCAACATGGTACAATTGGTATCTGAAAGATAACGCAAATCCAGACGCTAATACTTGGGAAATGGCGAAAGGCAGAGCAAACAGCATTTGGAGCCCCAGCGACAGTGAGGCATTGCAGGCGTTGCATGAGCTGTTAGAATCCACATCTAACATTGTGCAAATTGACATAGAGGCAAAATACGGTGAAGATGTTGCCGCCATTTTTGCTGCTGCAAACGGCACTACGCTTCAGATCTCTGCTGAGATTGTTCCTTACTATGGTGTCAATAACCAATACGAGCAAGAGTGGAACGGCATATATGACGGACATATCCCATCAACTTATGAGGTTATTCCTGATTTCAACACGCCTACCGTTACGCTACCCGACTTTGCAAGAGGCACACAAACAGGCATATCTCCGTTGGCATCGGCTATGCAAGGCAACAAGACAGAAAATCAGAACGCAGCAATAAATATTGAGGTTTATCCTACTGTTGAGATTGACGGTGAAGAACTTGCAGGTGTGACAAGTCGATACAACGTTACACAGAATTACAAATCTAACGGCAGATATAATATTTATTGACAAATTTCCCCTCTTGGGTGTATAATGTGGATACATTAACATTCAGGAGGGGATTTTTTTTATGAAAAAGGTTTGCGCAGTAGTAATGGTATTATGTTTGCTTTTCACGGGATGTTCCGGGGTATCGCAGGAGGAATATGATGACCTGGCGGCTAAAAATCAGGAGCTGTTGGAGCAAAACAACGAACTGAACGAGCATATTAATACTCTCACAGACAAAAATAAGAAGCTTGAAAACGACCTTACATACGCAAACATTCGTGCAGATAATAATTACAGAAATTATATAAGCATTGAGGGAAAGTATCTTGATATTGTAAATAGTGAAAAAATAGAATTGGAAGAAGCTAATGAAATGTTAGAATCTGTTTTGGTGAACATTTGCCAACACGATGATTTAATCGAAAACCATTTCAATGATAACTATGATGATATTTACACCCAAAGTGAATTGTGGGATTATGGTAACTATGTTCGAGAAGTTTTTACAATAGATCCCATTGTTTCCGAAAAATCAAAAGCTTTGCTTATATATGTATTTAGCAAATCAAAAGAAAAGGCTTTAGAAGAACGAAAAAATAAAGAAATAGAGTGGATTTCAGATTCTATTGTGTTCAAAGGTGCAGACGATGAAATATTAGCACTCGCTTTTTGGTACAATAACGTTTCTATTAACGAATATGATACAATAATGATTTGGTTTAATGAGCGAGTGGAAAACGAATATAACACTGGAGTTGCAGATGGCAGCTTTGCGGTCGAGTATAATAAAGCACAAAGTTATTCTGAAAGTATTGAAGACGAAGGAGATTCAGCGTCAATCGAAACAACGTTACCCACTCAAACAACACCGCCGGGTGAAACACAAATCAGTGTAACGCTAGGAATGGAAAACGCACTGAAAAAGGCACAATCTTATCTCGATTTTATGGCATTTTCCTATTTGGGACTCATCGAACAGTTAGAATATGAGGGGTATACACCTGACGAGGCTAAGTATGGCGTTGACAATTGCGGCGCTGATTGGAACGAACAAGCAGCGAAAAAGGCGGCGTCTTATTTGGAGGTGATGAACTTCTCAAAAAATGGTCTTATCGAGCAGTTGGAATATGAAGGCTTCACGCATGAACAGGCGGTATATGGCGCAGAATCAGTAGGATACTAAACAAAAACAGCACCTTACACAAAGTAGGGTGCTTGTTTTATATTACGGAAAATATGATATAAAAAGATTTTTCTTTTTAGGGAATTGGTGATGTTCGTCCTCCGAAGTCACAGCGTTGTAATAAATATTGTTTGCAACGATGTCTGATGCCCTAATTAAAATGTTGGATTCGGAATTGCAAAACTTCAAATCGATCGAGTCCAACTTGGAGAATATAGGGGGATAAAATGCGCTTTTCCTTTTGTCAAGAGGTTTGCATAAAGTTTACAGTTTTTGTGGCTGTAAATATGTTATAATATAAGCGAAAATATAGAGCTTACAGCGCCATACACCGAGAGATCGGATGTTTTGGCTCTTTTTTTGTTTTTTCGGAGGAGAAATGCTTACATATTTACAGATCGACGGGGTTAAACTCCCCACACCGAGTGAGTATACAGCCGTGTACTCCGATTTTGACAGCGATGATAGTGTAAGAGACGAAACGGGATATCTTCACCGTAACAATATCAGATCTAATCATTCTGCCCCCAAATTCAAGTGGATAAATATAAAAGCTACAGACCTTGCAGAGATTTTAAAGGCGGTATACGGCAAAGAACGCCTGCAGGTCACATACTATGACCCATTATATTACGCACTGAACAATGTGCTGCATACGTTTGAAGGCTATATTCAGGCGACACGTCAGCCTACGCTTACTTTGCCGGCTGAGAAATACGAAGATACACGTTGGACGTTTGAGTGTTCATTCATTGAATATTAAGGAGGGGCGGCATGTACAGCGTCAGCGACAAATACTTAGAAGCCTTTCGCAAACCATACAGAACGGATAGGATCACGGGAAGAATAAAGCTGAAAGACGGCACAAACATAGTGCTTTCGGACGAGATCCTCGTACAGAATAAATTTACCATCACAAGAAAAGTGTGCGGCACGGCATTTGATGTTGGTACATTTTTTGCAGGAGATATAGCGCTGTCTATACGCTCTGACGATGCAAAAGAGCTTGATTTCGGCAGTGCTGTTCTTGCGGCTAATTACGAAATAGTAACAGGCGGCACAAAGGATGAGCCGATATGGGAAGAAGTGCCGCTGGGCGTGTTTTATATCGACGGTCAGCGAACAACAAGGCGTGGTCAGACCCTTAATTTGAGAGGCTATGATTCCACTGCAAAGTTCGATGTTGATTTGCCCTTGCTCACAGCAGTTACAACGTTATGGGATGCTCTTGTGCAGGCTTGCCTCAAAGCAAATGTGGGTCTGGCGGTGAGTGAAGCGTGGTTTAAGTCGCTGCCAAATGCAAGTGTAGTACCCGATTTTACAAGTAAGCAGATACAAAGCTGCCGAGATCTCGTGATGTGGATAGCGCAGACCGTTGGATGCTACGCATATATAGACCGCAATGGTTTTTTGCAAATCAAGCGATATTATTACGCAGGCGACGGAACTTTTGACAGAGCTATACTTGCAACCGAGCGCACGAAGATAGAGTACACCGACACTCGAACATATCTTGCTTATCTTACAAGCTATTCTGAGAACACGCCCAAACTGTATCAGGACATAAAGCAGTGGGGCGGCAGCGACATCATTAAAGAAGGTGGATTATCTCTGCCTAATAACCCACTATTGAAAGCTTTAAGTGCGGAGCAACAGGACGAGGTTAATATGGCGCTTATGGAGAACTCGTCTTATCCTACACGCTATATTAAATCGCAAGGATTTATTGATCCTGCAATAGACCCGCTTGATGTTTTGGCTTTTACCGGTGGCACTATTGATATAGGGCAGATAATATCTGTGTGTACCGAAATCAAATGGAAGTTTCGTGGTCAGGGACATATTATCTGCAATAATATGGAGCAGTATTCCGAAGATGCTGAACTGGCAGATGTAACTATGACAGATGATGTCATTGCAGAGCAATCCGAAACGTTGCCTACTTTTTCTCCTGTGAAAAGTCAGACGGAAAAGAGAATTGATGCACTTGAGGCGGGAGGGAGTGCGAACGTCGGTGTGGCTGAAAGGCTGCAAACTACCTCAGATGCGATCATAGTGCAGACCTCCAAAAACGAAGTGCAATTCATAAAGCCATATAGTGACAAGGAACAGCCGTGTTTTGGCAGTGTTGTGTATGATGGCGATGCGTATTTTTCGTTGAAACACGATCCACATGATGACATTTACGAAGCGAGCGCTAGTTGGGCAGAGTTTCGTCTTGAAAAGGCCAAAATATATACTATATGTTCTGATATAGTTGTTGGCTCAACAAGCAGCAAAGTTCGAAAAGCCACTGTTGTATACTTTGAAAATTCGGGCATAGGAATAGAGTTTACTCGGCAACAATCTGGCACGTCTGATTATCAGCCGATGCACATAGGAATGGAGTCAGCTGGAACTGGAATATCCGGTATAAAAATAGAGGCAATGGGTCAAATATTGTCGTTCAGAGAGGACGGCATTTATATCAACGACAAGAAAATATTAACTGAAGAATAAGGAGGTAAAAACCATGTACAAAACTATAACACTCGGCGGCACCGAGCAGGAAGTGAAGATCACAGGTCAGAACTGCGACGTCCGCAACGACGGAGCAGATGTCATCTATGC
>JAZSGG010000160.1:0-55489 GCA_045532595.1 Oscillospiraceae bacterium
GACCAACTCCTTGGCTCCCAGAACGACATGGCTACGATCCGACTTACTCTGCCGCCGGGCTGTCCAGCCTGTCTGGGCTTAACATGCTTTGTAACCATGTTTACACCTTCAACGATGACCTTGTTCTCCTTAGCGGAAACGCTGACAACCTTGCCGGACTTGCCCTTCTCGTGACCGCTGATAACCTTAACCTTATCGCCGGTCTTAACATTTAAGTTATTCATACGGGGCTCCTCCTATTAAAGTACTTCGGGAGCGAGGGACAGGATCTTTGTGAAGTCCTTGTCACGAAGCTCTCTAGCTACTGGGCCAAAAATACGAGTTCCCTTCGGATTTTTGTCCTCCTTGATAATTACCGCTGCATTCTCATCGAAGCGGATATAAGTTCCGTCGTCACGTCTGAGACCCTTTGCGGAACGAACAACAACGCACTTTACTACGTCGCCCTTCTTTACAACGCCGCCGGGTGTAGCTTTCTTAACGGAAGCAACGATTACGTCGCCGATATTCGCATACTTTCTGCGTGTACCGCCGAGTACTCTGATACACATAAGCTCCTTAGCGCCGGTGTTGTCGGCAACCTTGAGCAGTGTCTGCATCTGGATCATGGCTTATATACTCCTTTCGTTACAATTGTCGAGCCTATTACTTAGCTCTTTCGATAACGTTAACAAGACGCCATCTCTTATCCTTGGAAAGGGGGCGAGTCTCCATGATCTCAACTCTGTCGCCGATTCCGCAAGTGTTCTGTTCATCGTGTGCCTTCAGCTTGATGGTGCGCTTTACAATCTTCTTGTAAAGAGGATGACGAACATTATCCTCGATGGCAACGACGATTGTCTTATCCATCTTGTTGCTTACTACTCTACCAACTCTGGTCTTTCTTAAAGCTCTTTCCATTAGTTCTTATCCTCCTTCCTCAATTGTTTGCCTCGAGCTCGCGCTGACGCTGAATTGTCTTGATGCGAGCGATATCCTTCTTAACAGCCTTGATTCTTGTGGGGTTGTCAAGCTGGTTTACGGCAAGCTGGAAGCGCAGGTTAAAAAGCTCCTGCTTGAGTTCAGCGAGCTTCTCTGCAAGCTCTGCCTCTGAGAGATACTTGATTTCTGCTGCCTTCATTAAAGCTCACCTCCGTCTTCCTTCTTAACAAACTTGCACTTGATGGGGAGCTTGTGCATTGCGAGACGCATAGCCTCACGAGCTGTCTCCTCAGCTACGCCGGCGATCTCGAACATTACTCTGCCGGGCTTAACTACTGCTACCCAGTACTCAGGAGCACCCTTACCGGAACCCATTCGAGTACCGAGTGCCTTACCTGTAACGGGCTTATCGGGGAATATCTTGATCCATACCTGACCGCCACGCTTGATGTAACGGGTCCTTGCGATACGGGCAGCCTCGATCTGGTTGGACTTGTTCCAAGCAGCCTCGAGTGCCTGGAGGCCAAACTCACCATTTGTAACCTTGTTACCTCTGGTAGCCACACCGGAACGGCGGCCTCTCTGAACTCTTCTGTACTTAACTCTCTTTGGAAGCAGCATTAGTCGTTACCTCCTTCTTTTCTGGGCTCTCTGGGTCTGCGGGGACGACGATCGTCACGACCTCTGCCGTTGTTTCTGTCATCACGACGACGGCGATCTGTTCTCTCGGTTCTCTGAGCGGGGATCTCACCCTTCAGAACTTCACCCTTGTAGATCCAAACCTTAACGCCGATAACGCCGTAAGTTGTATTTGCTCTTGCTACACCGTAGTCGATGTCAGCACGCAGTGTCTGCAGCGGGATTGTACCCTCGTGGTAGGACTCGCTTCTAGCGATCTCCGCACCGCCGAGACGGCCGCTTACCATTGTCTTGATACCCTTAGCGCCGCTCTTCATTGTTCTGCCGATAACAGACTTCATAGCACGTCTGAAGGATACACGACCCTCAAGCTGCTGAGCGATGTTCTCTGCAACGAGCTGAGCGTTCATATCGGGGTTTCTTACCTCGATGATCTTAACGTCAACCTTCTTGCCAGTGAACTTCTCGAGTTCAGCCTTGAGCTTGTCTACCTCAGCACCCTTAGCGCCGATAACCATACCGGGCTTTGCGCACTCGATGCCGATTGTAACCTTATCGCCGCTTCTCTCGATCTGGATCGAGGGAACGCCGGCCTTATACAGCTTCTTCTTCAGAAGCTCACGAATCTTATAGTCCTCAACAAGTGTATCACCAAAGGTTGCCTTGCCCGCAAACCAGCGAGAATCCCAATCCTTGATTACACCCACTCTGAGACCGTGTGGATTAACCTTCTGTCCCATTGTTATTCTCCTCCTTATTCTGCTTCTTTAACAACCAGTACGATGTTGGACGTTCTCTTCAGAATTCTGTGAGCACGACCGTGATCCTTGGCTCTGATACGCTTTAAGGTAACACCTGCGCCTACGAAGCACTCGGAAACGTAAAGGCGGCTGGCATCCATGTTGTGATTGTTCTCTGCGTTAGCTACTGCGGACTTGAGAAGCTTTGCGAGAGGCTCACATGCTGCCTTAGGTGTGTTCTTGAGTATTGCCATTGCTGTTTCAACAGGCTTGTTTCTGATCAGGTCGAGTACGATACCAACCTTACGGGGAGAAATACGAACCTGTCTGAGTTCTGCTCTAGCTTCCATATTTCTACCTCCTTACTTCTTGCCTGTTGTCTTGCTGCCTGCATGACCCTTGTAGGTTCTTGTAGGAGCAAACTCACCAAGCTTGTGGCCAACCATGTCCTCTGTAACGTATACAGGAACATGCTTTCTGCCATCATGAACTGCGAATGTATGACCAACGAAGTCAGGGAATATTGTAGAAGAACGGCTCCATGTCTTGAGTACCTTCTTCTCACCTGCTTCGTTCATTGCGAGAACTCTCTTCATGAGAGCTTCCTGGACATAAGGTCCCTTTTTGATGCTTCTTCCCATCTTAATTATATCCTTTCAAGTTTAGCTGCAAGTTAATGAGCAGCGGAATCGGCCTGCCGTTTTACGCACAACTTTAATCATGATGTGCAACGCTGTTCTTGTTAACAACAACTTTTGGGTTAAATTACTTAGAATTTCTTCTCTTAACAATGAACTTGTTGGAAGCCTTCTTGGTAGAACGTGTCTTGTAACCAAGAGCGGGCTTGCCCCAAGGTGTAACAGGACCGGGACGGCCGATGGGGGACTTACCCTCACCACCACCGTGCGGATGGTCATTGGGGTTCATTACAGAACCACGAACTGTAGGTCTGATACCGAGGTGACGTGTTCTACCAGCCTTACCGAGGTGAACGTTCTCGTGATCGAGGTTGGAAACAACACCGATTGTTGCCATGCACTCTGCGGGAACGTATCTCATCTCGCCGGAGGGGAGACGTACCATTGCAAGCTTGCCTTCCTTACCCATCAGCTGAGCCATGTTACCAGCGGAGCGAACCAGCTGTGCGCCCTTGCCGGGGTGAAGCTCGATGTTGTGGATAACGGTACCTACGGGAATGTCTGCCAGAGCAAGAGCATTACCGGGCTTGATATCAGCGTCGCTGCCTGCGCGAACTGTGTCGCCAACCTTAAGGCCATCGGGAGCGATGATGTATCTCTTCTCACCATCCTCGTACTTAACGAGAGCGATGAATGCGGATCTGTTAGGATCGTACTCCAGAGTCATAACCTCTGCGTTCATGCCGAGCTTGTTTCTCTTGAAGTCGATAACGCGGTACTTTCTTCTGTTACCGCCACCGTGATGTCTAACGGTGATACGACCGTAGCTGTTTCTGCCGGCGGTCTTCTTAACGGGCTCTAAAAGGCTCTTTTCGGGAGCTACCTTTGATAAGCCGCTGTAATCAGTAACAGTCATACCACGACGGCCGTTATTGACAGGCTTGTAAGTCTTAATAGCCATTTCGTTTCACTCCTTACTTAAATCATTCCATCGAAGAACTCGATTGTCTTAGAGCCTTCTGCGAGAGTAACGATTGCCTTCTTCCAGGAGGAAGTATAGCCTTCGTTTCTGCCCATTCTCTTCATCTTACCGCGAACGCTGATGGTGTTAACCTTAGCAACCTTAACGCCCTTGAACAGGGTCTCAACTGCCTTAGCGATCTCGATCTTGTTGGCATTCTTAGCAACCTTGAAAGTGTACTTGCCGGCAGCCAGACACTCCATGCTGTGCTCTGTGATGATGGGCTTGATGATAATATCCTGAGCTGTCTTTACCATTATGCGTACACCTCCTCAAGCTTCTCCACAGCGCCCTTAACGATAACGAACTTGTCGCAGTTAAGGATATCGTAAACATTCAGAGTGTTAACCTGTGTGGTCTTAGCGCCCTTGATGTTTGCTGCGGACTTGATAACCTTGTTGTCTACGCTGTCCAGAACGATGAGAGTCTTCTTCTCAGCGCCCAGAGCCTTGAGCATAGCAACCATTGTCTTGGTCTTGAACTCGTCTGTCTTGATTGCGTCTACAACGATCATCTCGTTCTCTGCAACCTTGCTGGAAAGAGCAGACAGCATAGCGAGTCTCTTAACCTTCTTATTCAGAGTAAATCTGTAGGAACGGGGCTTCGGGCCGAGAGCGATACCACCGTGTCTCCACTGGGGAGCTCTTGTGGAACCCTGTCTTGCGTGGCCTGTACCCTTCTGTCTCCAGGGCTTTCTTCCGCCGCCGCTTACCTCTGTTCTGGTAAGTGTGGACTGTGTGCCCTGACGCTGATTTGCGAGATAATTCACAACAGCGGAGTGCATTGCGGTCTTGTTAGGTTCAATACCGAAAACTGCATCGTTAAGCTCGATCTCGGAAACGACCTTACCCGCCATATCTAATACATTGATCTTTGACATGATAGTGTCCTCCCCTCTTAAGCCTTAACAGCGTCGCAGATTGTAACAACGCCGCCCTTAGGTCCAGGAACAGCACCCTTAACAGCGATCAGGTTGTTTTCTGCATCAACCTTAACCACTACCAGGTTCTGAACTGTAACCTTCTCAGCACCCATGTGACCTGCCATGCCCTTGCCCTTGAAGATTCTGGAGGGGCTGGAGCAAGCGCCCATAGAGCCTGCCTGTCTTACTACAGGACCGGAACCGTGGGACTCGTCAAGTCTGTGCTGGTTGTGACGCTTGATTGCGCCTGTGAAACCCTTACCCTTGCTGGTACCGGCAACGTCGATAACGTCGCCCTCAGCAAAAACGTCTGCCTTGAGAATGTCGCCAACGTTCATGTTGGAGATGTCGTCAAAACGGAACTCCTTCAGGGTTCTCTTGAATGCGATGTCATTCTTCTTGAAGTGACCTGCCTCAGGCTTGTTTACGTGCTTGGGAGATACATCTCCGAAGCCCAGCTGAACAGCCTCATAGCCGTCGTTCTCAGTGGTCTTCTTCTGAACCACTACGCAGGGACCCGCTTCGATTACGGTTACGGGAACGACCTTACCTGCCTCGTCGAAGATCTGTGTCATACCGATCTTCTTGCCGATGATTGCCTTTGTCATTTCGGCTTTTCCTCCTTTTGGTTATTGGTTGAAGCGGAACTGCTCCAACATGACCAGCACCTTATCGGTGCATGGTTAGTGGTTGACCGTAGTCAACATAACTCCAATGATCTATAATTAGATATCCATTGAAATTTCTACACCTGCGGGAAGCTCCAGTGTCTGCAGAGCCTCAACAGTCTTAGCGGAAGGACGGATAACGTCGATAAGACGCTTGTGAGTTCTCAGCTCGAACTGCTCACGGGAGTCCTTGTACTTGTGAACCGCTCTCAGGATAGTGATAACTTCCTTGTTTGTAGGGAGCGGAACGGGACCAGCTACTCTAGCACCTGTACGTGTTGCTGTCTCAACGATCTTCTTAGCTGCTGCGTCAACAACGCTGTGCTCGTAACCCTTGATCTTGATTCTTACCTTCTCATTTGCTGCCATGATTTTTCAACTCCTTCTGTAGTTTGATGTACTGGCAAAAGCTTATTTTGAAAAATCCACTGTACCGTGTGTTTCATCTTTTCCGCACCTGCTTGTTAGTTATCCGGATCTTTCCGGACACTTTAACAGCGGGGAGGGGAGCGAACATCACGTTTTCTGTAAATCTTCTGCGCCCGATTTCAAATCGGACCTGCTCCGTCGAAATTACCGCATTGTTATGCGCAACCTCCGACCTCAACGCCTATGCCGTTTGTATTATGGCGCATAGCTATAGCTACACACCCGCAAAAATAATTTTACCATATCCCGAGATTAAATGCAAGAACTATTTTCGCAGCCCAAAGAGAATTTTGCAGATATATGCAGCTTGTTTTTATGCACTTTGCACAAAAGCACTAAAAATCGCAGTACAATGCGGAATATCGCACTTTTATATACCTATTTGTATATTTTTTTGCTTGCATTTCATGGGTATACTATTTAAATATATGATACATCACTATATACACAATGAATTCACCGCTTCAGCTATGACCCCCGCCCATATCTCCGACAATTCATCCTCGTTTGCAGGTGCCGCAAGATAGTTCATATGCGATTGATTGCCCGTGATGCCCGAAAGCTCGCTCACCATAGGCACACCCACCGCAACAACAGGCACACCTACAAAACCTCGGTCAAGCGCCGGGGAATCGCAATGAACACCCGAACCCGGCTGCACCCCGGTATCGCTTACCTGCACTGTCTTTCCTATCTTCAGGGGATCACAGCAGGCAAGCGCATCCACTGCCAGCACGCACGATACATTCAACTCGCACGCCACGCCACGCACCATGCGAGCGGTTTCTATGCCCGTCTTAGCCGAAACATCTGTCTCAATTGCAACCACTCTGCTGTCGGCGCTGCCGCAGTTCAATTTGCGTATCACTCTGACTCCAAGGCTGTCCCGTGCCACATCAGGATTGCCCAATCCCGCAACCAGCATACGACCTTTGATCGGCAGCAGCTGCTGCAACGCTTTTTCGAGCAGCATCGGAACTGCGTGTTCCATGGGATCACCTTCGATAGTAATGTATCGCCCTGCACGCTTGCCGATCCTATGAGCATCAAGATTGTTCACCCGCACATCTGTTACACACACCCTTCCGAATCTCCTGCGCACTATCTTCGTTCCGCGCTCCGTGCCATTTATGATAGCTGCCTCTAAGGCAAGCCCTGTTCTTTGCATATATTCCTCTCCCGCATTAAAAAAATTTTAAAAAACTATTGCATTTTGAATTAACTTGTGCTATAATGAAGTGTACTATGAGAAAAAATAAACCGAGCTTATAAAATTTCAATGTTTACGGCGATATTTTTGGTGAATATAGATAGATTTCCCTTAAAGATCGTAAAAATACAAAGAAGCTTTTGCTCGTAATAAGAATTACGGAGGTGAAACAGAATGCCGAACATTAAGTCCGCTAAGAAGAGAGTTCTCGTTGCTAAGCAGAGAACAGAGGCTAACAAGGCTGCAAAGTCCAAGCTCAGAACAGTTATCAAGAAGGCTCGTGCTGAGGAAGCTGATGCTGCTACTATCAAGTCTGCTGTTGTAAGCGTAGACAAGGCTGCAGGCAAGGGCCTGATCCACAAGAACAAGGCTGCCCGCCTCAAGAGCCAGCTCGCTAAGAAGGCTAACGCAAGTGCATAATTTCCGATAAGGATTTCACCCGCTCGCAACACGCAGGCGGGTGCTTGTTTTTATTCCGAATAGGATGAATACCATGCTGAAGAAAAAGATAACGATAAATATCAATGATTTCCCCAACGAGCTGCACAACATACTCAAGGATGCAACGATTTACGACAGCAGCTCACACCCATCGGCAACAGTCCTTTACAGCGATCTGGGTTACTATATCAAGATCACAGAGAAGGGGCAGCTGGCGAAGGAAGCTGAGATGTCAAAAATATTCGAGCGCAGCGGAATGGGCGTTCATGTAGTCTCATACATCTCTGACACAAAAGACTATATGGTCACCACCCCCGCAAGGGGCGATGATGCCTTGCATTATCTGGATGATCCCGAAAGGCTATGCAGAGTTCTCGCAGATGCAATGAAATTTCTACACAGCAGACCGATCGAAGGTTATCCTGTTTCGCCATGCATGGATCTATATGATTCCTTACCCGATGGTATTCTCATGAAACGGGATACCCTCATCCACGGCGATCTCTGTCTGCCGAATATCATACTTGATAACTGGCGCTTCAGCTCATTCATAGATGTCGGGATGGCAGGAATTGGCGACAGACACATTGATATCTACTGGACACTCTGGTCGCTCAACCACAATCTGAAAACTGATAAATACACTGACTATTTCCTTGAACTGTACGGAAAAGACAACATCGACAAGGATATACTGAAAATCGTTACCGAGACAGAATCTCAGATATAAAAAACCGCCACACGGTGTTATCGTGTGGCGGTTACTGTATTCAAAAATCGCAATTACGGAGCAACAAGGATACGACCTGTTCCTCTGTATACATTTACAAGGCCTTCGCCCGAAGCAGCAGAGCCAATGAGTGTCTTTGTTGTTCTCTCAACTGTAAACTGCAGACCGCTGGACCATGCAATAGCATTGTTGCCGTCGATCTTTACTGTATCATTGTTCAGATCCAGCACGATCAGCTCTTCTCTGGGAAGACTGCACTCAAGAGCAACGATACCCTGACCTACGATAGCTGTATTGAACAGACCCTCGCCACCTGCAACAGCAGAAGAGAATGTGCTTCTCATAACAGTCTTGACCTCTGCGCTATCAGAGCAAGCAAGGAACAGACCGTCATCAACAGTAATGCTACCGCCCCAGTTTGCGAGATCCTCAAACAGGATATACTTCCATGTAGGCTCCAGCACGAGAATGCCCTGACCTGTATATCGGGGCTTGATAGCAGACTCGTTTGTAACCTTTGAAGAAAGCGCCTTCATGAACATATCGCCAACGCCCTTGACATTGGTGGAAGCTTCAATATTGCCGAGCATCATCTGCATAGCACCTGCAGAAATGATTACACCATTGCCGTTCAGCTCAACAATAACCTGCTTTTTTCTTACACCCATTGCAGCGGTGTAATAAGCAGTTTCAGGAGCCTTTGCAGCAAGACTGGAAACCTTGTCATATTCCAGAACAGAGAAATTGCCCAGCTTTGCGGTAACGCGGCGGGCAGGTGAGTTGGTAAATGCATCAATAGAAACCATATTGATCCCTCCATATAATATTTTATTCAAAAAGCACCTCTTGCGAGGTGCTTTTATGATTACTTCTTATCAGCGATAGTGATATCAGCATCAGCAGCATTCTTGCGAACGCTCTCAATGCCGTTCTCGCATGCCTTCTTGCTCTTGTAGCCTTCGCTGGCAGCGATAACCTGACCGTTCTTAGCCTTCAGGCGGAAACGAGTCTCACCCTTCTTATCGGTGTAGATCTCGAACTTGGGGTTCTTAGCAGTTGCGTAGCCCTCAACAGTCTGATCCTCAACATTAGCGATGGGAGCGTTTGTCTTAACGCTGTTGCAGCCGTTCTTGCAGCTTGCAATAGCCTTGTATACCTCGCCGCCTACAGCGATAGTCTCGCCATTGCCTGCCTTGAGAGCAAATGTGTAACCTGTCTTTGTTTCGTTGATAACGAACTTGCCCATGATATGTACCGTCCTTTCATATTATCCGAAGCAACGCTTCGGTTTCCGTCTTGTATACAATAATTATAACAATATTTGAGAATATTGTCAACTAGATAGAGCAAAATCACAAAAAAATCTGTTTATCGCTATGGGATCATGTTAAAACTGTTGCAATTTCACTTGGAATATTGTATAATATAATATGTATAGCTTTAACGCTGAATGCGACCCATTCTCACATTTTCGGGAGGGATATAATATGAAACTCATCTACGCTATCGTAAACAACGATGACAGCCATGCCGTATCTTCTGCGCTTACCAGAAGCGGCTTTCAGGCTACAAAGCTTGCCTCAACAGGCGGCTTCCTGATGGCAGGCAACACCACATTCATGATCTGCTCTGAGGACGACAAGGTGGAAGAAGCCATCGAAGTCATCAAGCAGCACAGCCACAAGCGCAAGCAGTTCGTGCCGAACTCCGCAAACTTCAGCACAGGCGGCTACACCAGCTTCCCTGTAGAGGTTGCTGTGGGTGGCGCAACGATATTTGTAACTAACATAGAAAGATTCGAGAAGGTATAATGCGCCTTTACGGAAAGAATACACTGAAGGAACGGCTTGATGCCATTGCCGCCCGTGACCATCTCCCGCATGCTATTATGCTGTACGGCGAAAAGGGTACCGGCAGACGTGTGATGGCGAACTACATCGCAAAGCTGTTCATGTGCGGTGCGTCTCCCTGCGAAAGCTGCCCCACCTGCTCAAAGATCAATGCAAACGCCCACCCCGATGTCATCTTCGTCAAGAAGGAATGTGGCGGGAAATACGGTCTCGATGAGAGCAAAAGCGGTCAGATCTCCATCCGCCGCATCATGGAAGGCGTTGTAGTGAAGCCGAACGACGGTGATATCAAAGTGTATGTATTCGAGGACAGCGACGAGATGTCTGTGCAGATACAGAACACCCTGCTGAAGCTCATTGAAGAGCCTGCGCCGTTTCTGAGATTCGTTTTCACCTGCGAGAACACCGATTCTATAATCGAGACGATCCGCTCCCGTGTAACGGAATTCGAAGTACCCCGTGCTTCAGCAGATGAGTGCGCTCAGATGCTGACAGACAGCGGTTATCCTGCTGCTCAGTCAAAGGAGCTTGCCGAAACCCTGTCGGGCAACATCGGCAAATGTCTGGATATCCTCTCGGGCGAGGGCGATACACTCTTCATGGAGACCGCCCGCAAAGCCGCTGCTGCAATAGGCAAAAAAGATGCCTATTCTCTCGCCGCTTCTCTTTCGGAGCAGACAGGCAGACCTGAATTTGCTTCCGTCCTCGGTTATCTTACTGAGATACTCCGTGATGCACTGGCGAAGCGCTGCGGAGGAAGCCTTACATCCTGCGGCAAAAAAGAAGCCGAAGCCATCGCATCTGCTTACAGCGAAGAGCAGCTTCTTGATATGCTGGACGCCGTATTCAAGGTATCCGCCGACGCTGCACTGAATCTGAATCTGGCGCTGAGTGCGTCATATCTTACAACAAAACTGATCTGAAAATATAAGGAGTACAATGGATAACTACTTTACCGAAAAAATCGCACCCAAGAACAATAATCCTGAAAACAACCAGCCTAAACAGGAAAAAAGAGAACCTAAACCGCAGTATCAGGACAAGCCCCGCAGCGAACGTCCTGACAGACGCAACAACAAAAACAAGCGGCCCGAGGCTCCGAAGCCTGCTGCTGGCAGCGGTGTTGAAGTTGAAATAATCGGCATACGCTTCAAGGATGTGGGCAAGGTATACTATTTCTCCCCGAACAAGGTGCAGTTCAAGGCAGGAGAAAAGGCGATCGTTGAGACCGCCCGTGGCATTGAATGCGGCGAAATAGTCCTCTCCAACCGCATGGTTTCTGAAAGCAATATAGTTCCGCCATTAAAGAGCATCATCCGCAAGGCAACAGCCGCAGATGAAAAGCAGATGGAGGAAAACATTAAGAAGGAAAAGGAGATCATGCAGGTGTTCTCCGACAAGATCGCTCAGCACAAGCTGGACATGAAGCCTATAGACATCGACTGCACCTTTGACGGCAGCAAGATACTGTTCTACTTCACATCCGACGGCAGAGTAGATTTCCGTGAGCTTGTAAAGGATCTTGCCGCTATCTACCGCACAAGGATCGAATTGCGACAGATCGGCGTAAGAGACGAGGCTAAAATGCTCGGCGGTCTCGGAATCTGCGGCAGACCCTTCTGCTGCTCCAGCTTCCTCGGCGAGTTCCAGCCTGTTTCCATCAAGATGGCTAAGGAGCAGTCGCTGTCCCTCAACCCCACAAAGATCTCAGGCACCTGCGGCAGACTCATGTGCTGCCTGAAGTACGAGCAGAACTGCTATGATGATTTCCTGCGTACAACTCCTAAGGTCGGCGCTTATGTCGAGACCGAAGAGGGAAGGGGTCATGTAGAGGAAGTAAACCTCCTGACAGGCATACTCAAAATAAAACTGGACAAGAAGCCTGATGTGCCTTTCACCGTTAAAAAGGACAATGTAAAGGTCATCAAGGATGGTCAGGTAAGACTCAGCAAGGACGAGCTGAAGGCGCTCAAAAATCTTGAGGATAATTAAAAAAGCGTTCCCCGCAGAAAAACTGCGGGGAATTTTCTATGTTATACAAGGGGGAATGTATCGCCGTTTATATACACTGCCTTGATTTTGTCAATATCCACTGCAGAAATAGTGCCTTCAGCAGTATCTCCATAACGTACTTCAATGTCTATCCTTGTTACTGTTTCATCCTCATAAAATGTACCTTGTCCCCGCCCTACGAAAGAACAAGGATGCCTTTCGCCATTATCCATCAGCAAGTACACCTCGTTGTGGCTCTCATAATTGTCGCCAATATATGCTTCTCCTGCATACTCGACCTCTATCCAGCCACCCACACAACTGAAATGACTATATATCACATTACAATCCAAGGTTTCAATACCGCCCAACAACGCCTTCCATCGAGTTACTGCCATATCGGCATTTTTCTCCAAGATACTCTTACTCAACGCTGCAACATCTGAAGGTGAATAAGTGAAATCTATGCTCCATTCCAGCTCCAGACCGATAATATTCTCATCATTAATCGGGATATCCAGAGGCGCTTTTTGGTTGTAAGCCTCGTGGTTATAAAAGCCAATGGGTCTGTCGCTCCACTCTCTCGGCATATGCATGACTATCCCCACATCCATATGCTGCAGATGTTCCCACAGCTTTTTCTCGGGATACAGATTTACGCTTTTCTGGCTAAAATGCTCTCCTGTTATGTTTCCGTTAGTAACGATTTGATAATAGATACCTATGTTGCCATCTTCATTTATAAAGTACATATCTGAACCCGTCACTGTATATGGACTGTTATCGGAAAACGATATATCAGTAAACATATCCAACTCCCCGTCCTCAGGTATATTTGTCATAAAATCCGTCACAGGTCTGCCGTCTGTACGAACTATCTCATACATCAGTAGCATATCACTCTCGGAGCCTGTCACGCCCTTCAGCTCGATCATATAATCATCATCCGATACAGACCATGTAAAATCCTCCGCTGCAATAACAAGCTCGCCTGCAAGAGCCTCGTCCTCTGTGCTTATTCTGCCGCCGAACATATCGTTAATATTAAGCAGTCCCGTTGCCGCTGCCGCAGTAACACCGCCCACCATCAAAACCGCTGCCGCCGCAATTACCGCAACAGGTCTGAAGCTGCGCTTTTTGGCTGTGTGATTTGCTCTGTGGATGATATCATCCGCAAGCTGAACGTAATCTTTATCGTGGGAAATGCCATCAAAATATGCCTTTATCTTATTCATACCTTTCATCCTTTCATGTATCTGTCAGAAACTCTCTCAGCTTATCACGAGCACGCTTCAGACGTATCTTAACATTGGATTCACTAATCCGTATTATATGTGCGATGTCCTTTACACTGTAGCCCTCGTAATAATGCAGATATACAACAAGCCTGTATTCCTCGCTAAGCGTGGCCATAGCATTGTCCAAATCACTTTCCTGATGCGCCTGTGAAACGTCTGTTTCAAGAGTTTCAGTTGACTTCCTTTTCCGTGTACGCAGTACATCCTTTGATCTATTCACCGCAACACGGATAAGCCATGCCCTGACATGTTCCTCGTCACGAAACGGCTTGCCGCTCTGATACAGCTTCATTAGCACATCCTGCATGATATCCTCACTGTCAGGACGGCTTCTCGTATAGCTATGAGCTATGCGGTACACCATATCCGAGTATTTTCTGACATAATCGGTAAATTTATCATCCTGCATTCCATCAACTCCTTAAAAGCGCTTTCACTTATAACACGTTTCAAAATTGCATACGGTTACATTCAAAAATAAGAGTCAACCAATACTTTGTGTGTATTTCACATAATTTTTATGCGAATTTGTAAGATTAGGCACTTGATTTTTTCAGAAAATATGATACAATATATTAAAGGGGTAAAACCCGAACTAATCAAGGAGGTATACCACAATGGCTTATGTAATTACTGATGAGTGCATCGCTTGCGGCGCTTGCGCAGGTGACTGCCCCGTAAACGCTATCTCTGAGGGCGACGGCAAGTACGTTATCGACGCTGACACATGCATCGACTGCGGCGCTTGTGCAGGTTCCTGCCCCGTTGGCGCTCCTGTAGAGGGCTAATACTTAGCTTATGCTGAAAACGGCGGATGTTTATTCATCCGCCGTTTTTATTTTTGCACATAAAACATCCCCGAACAATAAGCTCGGGGATGTTTGCTTTTATTTAGCGGATCATGCCTTCTTCATCTTGCGGCTATTCCACCAGATCCAGATAGGACCTGCAAGGCATATCGAGGAGTAGAAACCTATAAGGATACCTACTGCCAGAGGCATGGAGAAGGAAAGAATAGATGTTACACCCATCATTACGCATACAATAGATGTTGCGATCATCGCAGACAGTGTAGTAGCAGATGTGATGATAGAACGTGTCATTGTCTGGTTGATACTGAGATTTACAAGCTCAGCGTCAGTGAACTTGCTTCCGTGTCTTGCACGGTTCTCACGCAGACGGTCGTAAATAATGATAGTATTGTTGATGGAGTAACCCAGCAGCGTCAGAACTACAGCCATGAAGTTGGAGTCCAGAGGCATTCCGCAGAACAGGTATACCGCATAGGTGATGATGCAGTCGTGCAGCAGACAGCAGAT
This sequence comes from Oscillospiraceae bacterium, assembly GCA_045532595.1. Taxonomy (GTDB): domain Bacteria; phylum Bacillota; class Clostridia; order Oscillospirales; family Ruminococcaceae; genus CAG-115. The sequence goes on from JAZSGG010000160.1 coordinate 14,819, forward strand.
TGCAATAACACCTGCAGACCAACCACCGATCTTCTTGAATCGGAATGCAATATAGATTACCAGCAGCACGAACGCCACAACAACTGCGATAAGACAGGATACGAAGAACGCTGAACCCGAAGACGCACTTACGTTGGTTGTATCTATATTCTCAATATTGTTATCGGGATATGTTGCTATAATAGTATCAGATACGCTGGAAAGCATCTCATCGTCCATCTTCTCGTCAGCAACGAAGGAGATAACGATAGTCTTGAGATCACCTGTGAAGCTTGTACCTGTTGTAACTGTAGGTGTGGGGGTGCCAAGCGCCTTTACAGTAGCTGCAATATCCTCAGTGTTTACCTCACCGCTGTAGCTGTAGGTTACCATCGTACCACCCTTGAAGCGGATATCCACCTCAGGAACAATGATGAATGTGCAGATAGCAGTGATAGCAATAAGAGATGCAGAAACGAGCGCAAATACCTTTGTATGCTTTACCCAGTCGATCTTCAGCTTGGAGCCGATGTCGATAGCCTCAGCGGTTGTCTTGCCCTCTTCAGCGCTGCGTGCAGCCTCTGCGCTGCTGCTTCCGCCATACAGCCAGGGCTTTCTGAAGCACTTGAACTTGGAAAGGGAAGTGGTCATCAGTCTTGTTGCCCAGCAACCCATGATGAAGTTCATGATAACACCTGCAATGAGAGTGAAACCGAAGGAGTAGATAGTACCTTCTGTAGAAGCGCCGAACCATGTTCCGAACACCGCCATCAGGATAACAGCAACGATAACGATAGTCAGGTTACTATCAAGGATAGCAGCAAAACCACGCTGGAAACCGTTCTTGATGGCGCCATCAATAGTTCTGCCTGCCTTAAGCTCTTCTCTGATACGCTCTGCGGAAATAACGTTCGCATCAACACCCATACCGATAGACAGGATGATACCTGCGATACCGGGCAGTGTGAGAGAAGATGCATCGTTAAATGCGAAGTAACCTGTTACAGCAGCAAACATACCGCCAACCTGACCGATAAGTGCAATAACCGCAACAAAACCGGGCAGACGATAATAGAATATCATGAAGATGGAAATAAGACCGAATGCAATAACACCAGCCAGTGCCATAGCATCACGAGCGCCTGTACCAAGGACAGGAGAAATGGTAGACAGGTTCTGAATATCCAGCTTGAAGGGGAGAGAACCACCGTTGATCTTGTTTGCAAGATCCTGTGCAGGCTCAAACTCGGAATAATCAGGAGAAGTGATAACTGCGTGACCACCTGTGATCTTCTGGCTTACATTGGGAGCGCTGATGCAGATATCATCCATCCAGATGGAGATCTGCTCGCCGACCAGTCTGCCTGTAGCATCAGCAAAAGCCTGTCCGCCGAATTCGGTAAGGTCAAGAGCTACAACGTACTGATTTGTATCCTGATCGTAGTTTACATAAGCACGATCAACGTCCTTACCCTCAAGGATAACGGTTTCTGTCATTCCGGTGGGGAGACCATTGTCATCCAGCTCGCAACCCTCACGGAAGGTGAGCATCGCTGTTTCACCTATCTCCTTTACAGCAGCCTCGGGATCGAAGCTGGTGTCGTCAGCCTGCCAAGGGAACTGTACGATAATGCCGTTGGAAGTAGGATCGACATAAACTTCATAGTCGTTGATGCTGTTGTCAACAAGTCTGGTCTCAATGATGGACTTTGCCGCATTGAGATCATCCTCGGTGATCTCGTTCACCGCAGCGTAATCTTCGGGAACGCCGAAGGTAACATTAACACCGCCACGGATATCGATTCCCCATCTGATATCGTCTATACCCCAGATGTAGTGAGTTTCAGTATCACCATAACGGGTGCTTACGCCCATCATGGAGGTCACTGTAAACGCTGCAATAAGGAGAAAGACAATAAAGAAAACGGGTTTTGTAATTCTGCTTTTCAATGTTTTCACTCCGTTTCAAAATTGTTGGCGGGACACCCGCCGATTATTGGGACGAGCTCTTATTCCTCAAAAAGGCGATAAAATCTCAGTCTATACCAATTATCTATTATAATATATTATTGCAAATTAGTCAATAGCAAAAACACCAACAAAAGGATTTTTTCGCAAAAAGCAATATTGTATCAACCAATTCGCAATAAGTAACGCCGTGTCTAATGCAAACACGGCGCTGCGCATATTATACTTCTTTCATGCTGATGACCGCATCCAACGGCTCAAAACGACGCATGATATCATCAATATCCTGATCTGATGCGTTATTTTTCAGCAGCTGCGGCACATTCTCTGCGATATCCTTTGCCATTGCCAGTCCGTGACCCGTTACCTCCCTGACCTCTTTGATGACCTGCATCTTATTGTTCTGTGGATAAGAATCAAGATATATCAGCGTTCCCTTAAGATCGTTCACATCATCTCCAAAACGGATCTCTGTCCAATCTCCGTTGCTGTTCTTCGTTGTAAGAAATCCGTCAGTCATCTTATTATCGAAAAACATTCCACGATAGACCCTGCCATCCGCATAGTAAAACTTACCATAACCACAGATCTTATCAACCAACCAGCTGCCCTCATACCGATCACCGTTGGGATATATAAGAGTTCCTCCGCCTTCGCGCTTACCCTTAACAAAACCACCGTCATATACAAGTCCGCTCACATAATATAGCTTGCCCTGACCGTGTAATGTGCCATTCACAAAATCTCCCACATAGCGTTCGCCCGTGGCGGCGAATACAAATTCACCCAGACCATGCATCATTCCGTTCTTCCACTGACCGTTATATACATTGCCGCTGGCAAAGATCATTTTGCCCCTGCCTTCTCGCACATCGTTTACAAGGTCACCTTCATAACGGTCTATCGCCATAACGGCAGCATCTTTTTTTCTAAATAGCTTGCCTAACTTATCCAAAAACGACATAACAGTATTCTCCTTAATTTGTGATAGTTGTTCTTAATATATTCTATCACACATTCTCCTAAAACGTCAATATGCTTCCAGAAAGGCACGAAATGCATGGTATTATACGGTTTTCGCTTGACAATTATATTAAATAGTAGTACAATATAGAGTAATACCGCAAAAATCGGTGGCGAGAACGGCTCCGCTGCGGCATACCGGTATGTATGCGGGCGGCTCCTGTCGGACCATGTCTGATAAGCGGTAAATAAATACCACCTTTTCGGCATAAGCACAAAACTTTGTTATCTGCCCTTTTCGCCAAGAAGTGCGCAGATCCAAGGAAAGCATGCCAACAGCGTACTTTGTATACGCCGAGACATGATCGACGCAGAAGGTGTGTGCTTTTTGACGAAAAAATTTTCATGAACGGCGGGGCATTTGTCTAGCCCTGTTAGGAAAGGATGTTCACAATGATCAAAGTAACACTGGCAAACGGCGAGGTAAAGGAATTCGAATCCGCACTTCTTGCATTTGATGTGGCAAGAGAGACAGGCGACGCTAAAACAGCATGCCTCGCAGAAATCAACGGCACCGTATGCGACCTGCGCACAACTATCGACGCAGACTGCACAGTAAAGTTCCTCACCTTTGAGGATGAACAGGGACAGCGCACATTCAACCATACCGCTTCCCATATTCTGGCGCAGGCTGTTAAGCGCCTTTATCCCAACACCAAGCTCGCTATCGGTCCCGCAATCGACAATGGATTCTACTACGACTTTGATTTCGAGGAGCCTATCAATGCTGATGCGCTTCCCAAGATCGAGGCAGAGATGAAGAAGATCGTCAAGGAGGCCATCAGACTCGAGCAGTTCACAATGGCTCCCGACGAGGCTATAAAGTATCTCGAGGAGCAGGGCGAGATCTACAAGGTGGAACTGTGCAAGGAGCACGCCGACAAGGGCGAGCCTATCAGCTTCTTCAAGCAGGGCGATTTCACTGACCTTTGTGCAGGCCCCCACATGATGTCCACCTCTCCCATCAAGGCATACAAGCTCACCTCTGTAACAGGCGCTTACTGGAGAGGCAGCGAGAAGAACAAGATGCTCACCAGAATCTATGGTACAGCATTCCCCTCCAAGGACACCCTGAACGCCCACCTCACAGCTATCGAGGAAGCGAAAAAGCGAGACCACAATAAGATCGGCCGTGAGCTGGAATACTTCACAACAGTTGACAGCATCGGTCAGGGTCTGCCCGTTCTGCTGCCCAAGGGATCCAAGGTAGTCCAGATACTGCAGCGCTGGGTAGAGGATGTGGAATACAAGCACGGTTGTCTGCTGACAAAGACTCCTCTTATGGCAAAGAGAGACCTGTACAAGATCTCCGGCCACTGGGATCACTATCTTGACGGCATGTTCATTCTCGGCGATCCTTATGACGAGACCAAGGAATGCTTCGCAATGCGTCCTATGACCTGCCCGTTCCAGTATCAGGTATTCCTGAACAGACAGCGCAGCTACCGTGACCTGCCCATGAGACTGACAGAGACTTCCACACTGTTCCGTAACGAGGACAGCGGCGAGATGCACGGCCTCATCAGAGTAAGACAGTTCACTATCTCCGAGGGTCACTATACCCTTCGTCCCGAACAGCTGGAGGAGGAGTTCAAGGAGTGCCTGGAGCTCGCAAAGTATTGTCTGGAAACCGTTGGTCTGCTTGAAGACTGTACATTCCGCTTCTCACAGTGGGATCCCGCAAACCCCAAAAACAAGTACGAAGGTACTGCAGAGCAGTGGGAAACAGCTCAGGCTACAATGAAGACTATTCTTGACAACCTCGGCGTTGAATACTCGATCGGCATTGACGAAGCTGCGTTCTATGGTCCTAAGCTTGACATCCAGTACAAGAACGTATTCGGCAAGGAAGATACCCTTGTAACCATTCAGATCGATATGCTTTTGGCAGAGAAGTTCGGCATGGAATATGTCGATGTAGACGGCACAAAGAAGCGCCCCTACATCATCCACCGTACATCCCTCGGCTGCTACGAGAGAACTCTCGCTTATCTGCTGGAGAAGTATGCAGGCGCACTGCCCCTGTGGATGGCTCCCGAGCAGGTACGCATCCTGCCCATCACTGACAGAGCAAAGGAATATGCAGAAGGCATCTCCGCTAAGCTCGAAAGCATGGGAATCCGCACATCTGTTGATAACAGAAACGAGAAGATCGGCTGGAAGATCAGACAGGCTCAGATCGAAAAGATCCCCTATTTCTTCATCGTCGGCGATAACGAAGTGGAGGGCAACACTGTGGCACTCCGCTCCCGCAAGGAAGGCGATCTCGGTGTATCTCCTCTGGATGATGTTATCGCAAGGATCATCAAGGAAAACGCAGAAAAAACTCGCTGATATAATCCACTACAGAAAGGAAGATCAAACATGGCTAACCAGCTGACACAGGAAGAGATCAAGAATATCAACAAGGCGCTGGAGGAAAGGATCTCCGCCGCTGTTCAGGATAAGAACAAGTGGAAGGACGTACTTCCCGATCTCATGGACGCTGAGGTATTCGTTATCGCACAGGTGTCTGAAAGAACTGATGATAACGGCAACAAGCTGCTCAACATCCTCTCCATGAAAAACAACGAGGGTCAGCAGTGCATTCCCTTCTTCACATCCCCCTCTAAGATGTCTGTTCTCGCAACACCAGAGAGAAAGAGCTTCAACTGCATGAAGATGAAGACCTCCAAGCTGTTTCAGGCAGTAAAGGGCAAGGCAGCTTTCCTTAACCCCGGCACACACGATTGCTGCAAGCTGTTCACTCCTTTCGAGATGAACCTGCTCGTTATGGAAAACGCAGACAAGAAGTAATCACGATCACACAAAAGACCGCCCGATCAAATTCGGGCGGTCAAATTATTTTATCTGAGCTTATCAATTATTATATCCGCTACACGATAGAGCGGCGCCTGTACACAAACTGCGCCGAGCTTATACGCCTCCATCGGCATTCCGTATACAACGCAGGATTCCTTATCCTGTCCAACCGTAAATGCTCCGGCTTCTCGCATCTTCAGCAGACCTTCAGCACCGTCTCTTCCCATTCCTGTAAGGATAGCTCCGATAGCATTCTCCTTTGCGATCTCCGCAACACTGCTGAACATTACATCAACAGAAGGACAGTGTCCGGACACCTTTTCTCCTTTTTTGGAAGAAACATAATATCCTTTTACATCCTTGCACAAGCGAAGATGATGCTCTCCTGCACCGATGATGACAAGTCCTGTCTGCAGTCGGTCGCCGTCCTCGGCTTCCTTTACTGTTACACGGCAGGATCTGTTCAATCTTTCGGAATACATCTTCGTAAATCCCGCCGGCATGTGCTGCACCACGATAACAGGCGGCATATCCTCAGGGAAATTTCGGATGACCTGTTCCAGCGCCTCTGTACCACCTGTAGATGCACCCAGTGCAATGACCATATCAGACTTGCGTATGCCTCCTGCAACCGGCAGCGGAGCATTTGTCACTTCTGCTCTTGCGATTGTATTAGAAGGTATAACACCTTTGTCTATCTTCATTTCAGGTATAGCCGAGCTTCTTACTCTGGTGTTTTCTCCCTTGGCAAGCCGCTGCAAACTATTTCTGGAATAGGCGTGTTTTATTGATCCGCACAGTGTTTCTGCAAATTTCTGCATATCCGCATTTGTTCTTGTCAGCGGTTTGGCTATAAATTCCGATGCACCTGCGCCAACCGCCTCAGACTTTCGATCCTCGCAAGAGGAAACAACGATCGTCGGAATGCTGTTTGTGGGATGCAACTTTCTGAGGAACGCTATGCCATCCATCTTCGGCATTTCAATATCCAGCGTCATTACATCGGGATCGTACTTCTGTATCATATCCCTTGCCGCATAAGCGTCACCTGCGGTGCCTACGACTTCGATCTGTTCATCCTGGCGGATATAACGTGCCAAAACCTCTCTGAACAGGATCGAATCGTCTACTACCAGCAGCTTGATTCTTCTCATATACTGCTCCTGTAATTACATAAATTTCGCCGCACATTCACTGCATAGACAGCTGTATGTGCGGCGGATGTTTTTCTGATATTGCCTTAAAGCGGCTTACGATAAACTGCGGGTTTGATATACTCGAATTTCGTTTCATTACGGGAAATGCTCTCCGCATGACCGATATACAGATATCCGCCCGGCTTCAGCACATCATAAAAACGGTTTACCAGTGCCGTTTTAGTGGGGAGATCAAAATAGATCATCACATTACGGCAGAAGATAAGATCAAACGGACGTGCCGCAAAGGTCTTGGGCATAGGATCCATCAGATTGAAGGGCTTGAAGATTATCTCATCCTTTATCTTCTGGCAGATCTCGAATTTATCATCGCCCAGTTCCTTGAAATACTTCTTCTTCCATTCGGGGCTGAGACCTTTCATGCCCTCTGCATTATATATTCCCAGCTTTGCCTTATCCATAACGCTGTGAGATATATCCGTTGCAAGGATCCTTGTATCCCAGCGGGATTTCTCCTTGCCGAAATACTCATCTATCAGCATTGCTGTGGTATAGCATTCTTCGCCCGATGAACAGCCTGCGCTCCATATACGGAACTCGTTGTTCTTCACCGTTTTGGTAAGGTAGGGAAGTATCACATCTTTAAGATAGGTATAATGCTCAGGCTCTCGCATGAAGAAGGTGTGATTAGTTGTAAGCTTGTTGAGTATCGTAGTTACTTCCACGCCCGTTTTATCGGACATCACCGCATCCAGATATTCATTATAGCTCTTAAAACCACGATCCTTCAGCATGTTTCCTAATCTACCCTGAATAAGCACTCGCTTTGCAGAGAGATTAATGCCGTAATTATCATGCATGAACGCAACCAGCCGTTCAAATTCGCGGTCGGTCAGCTCCATGTATTACACCTCATCTCCTAAAAGCTTTTCCACATCCAGAATCAGCTTCACGATATCTTCGGAGCGGATCATATACTGGATAAAGGAATTTGTGTTTACATTGCGTGTCTCAGGTGTTGCAGAGATATCACCGGAATGGATATCCTCAACATCAGCTACTCTGTCAACGATGATGCCGACAGAATCATCCTCAACAGTAACGATGATGATGCAGGTTCTGCTGGTATAGGGGATCTCAGGCTTGCCGAAGCGTGTTCTGATATCAACGATCGGAACCACCTTGCTTCGTACATTGATGATACCCTTTATGTAAGAGGGAACATGAGGGATCTTTGTGATGTGCTGCATCTCAATGATCTCAAGCACGTTCTGGATCTCGATTCCATAGATCTGATCGCCAATGTGGAAAGTCATTACCTTGCCGAGAATACGGTTTTCGGCGGAGACTTTTTTATCGCTAGACTGCTGCTTTGCAACAGCCTCCTTGATTACATCATATGTCATGTCTGTTTCTCCTCCTTAACCGATAAGTGTATTGGTGTCGATGATGAGCGAAATGCTGCCGTCACCCATGATGGTGCAGCCCGACAGACCCTTGCTCTTGATATTGTATCTGGACAGATACTTCGGGAAGGGCTTAACAACTACCTGCTGCTCGCCGATGAGCTTATCTGCAAAGATACACATACTCTTGTTGTCGTTCTCCACAAGAAGCAGTATACCCTCAACAAGATCTGTTACCTCAGTTTCAATGCCGAATGCCTCATGCAGTCTGAGTATAGGATAGCACACGCCACGGATCATGATCATCTCGTTGTTGTCTGTATCGCTGAGGAACTGGCTGGGATCAGCCTTGAAGCTCTCGCGGATGGTAGAGATCGGAACTGTGAATACCAGATCGCCGCAGGTGATCTCCATACCATCAATGATAGCCAGAGTAAGCGGGATCTTGATGATGAAGGAAGTACCATGTCCCTTCTTACTATCAACCACGATGGTACCGCCGCACTTCTCAACGTTAGCCTTTACAACATCCATGCCAACGCCTCTGCCGCTGAACTCTGTAACCTGCTCATTGGTGGAGAAGCCGGGGAGAAGAATAAGATTCTGGATCTCCTTCTCGGAATATTCGCTCTCGGGCTTTGTGAGGATGCCCTGCTTTCTTGCCTTAGCAAGGATCTTTTCAGGATCTATGCCTGCGCCGTCATCCTGTACAGTGATGATAACTTCACCGGAAGCATTCTGAGCAGAAAGCTTCAGAGTACCCTTTTCGGGTTTGCCTGCATTGATTCTGTCCTGAACATTGTCCTCGATACCATGATCCATGCAGTTTCTTACAAGATGCATCAGCGGATCCTGCAGGCTGTCAACGATGGACTTGTCGATCTCGGTCTCTTCACCCTCGATAACGAACTCAACATCCTTGCCCAGCTTCTTACGCATGTCACGAACGATTCTGTTCATCTTCTGGAACACACCTGCAAGAGGTACCATTCGGATGGACATTACTGTATCCTGCAGCTCGCTTGTCAGCTTACGGAGCTGTCTTGCAGCCTTGTTGAAGCTCTCAAGCTCCAGACCCTCAAGATCAGGGTTGGATACTACCATGGACTCGGTGGTAATGATCTCACCAACGATATCATGCAGAGCATCGAGCTTTGCAAGGTTTACGCTGATAAGATTCTGCTTCTGCATGCCGCTTGCAGCCTGTGCCTTTTCAACAGCAGCCTGTGCCTTTTCTGCAGCGGAAGGCTCCTTCTTCTCGGCGGGTGCCGCAGGAGCAGCAGGTGCTGCAGCCGCAGCAGGAGCGGGTGCAGGGGCAGCAGAGGAAGCAGCCTTAGGCTCGGGAGGAAGCTCCGCAGCAGGTGCGGCAGGAGCAGGAGCTGCAGCAGCCTGAACGATCTCATAGGACTGAACGTTCAGCGCATTCTCTATCTGTCTTAATACGAAATCAACATTATCAAGAGGCTTGAAGGTGATGAGGAAGCCCTGCTCAATAATGACCTTGGAGGTCTCAGGATTTGTCTCCACATCAGCGGGTGTGAAATCAAGATAATCACACTCATCCTTGATGGTGTTGATAAGAAGGAACGCACGCAGATTCTCCATCTGGCAGCCGTCCTCAAAGAATACTCTTACAGTAGTCTTGTCTGCGTCAACACTGTTTACAGCCGCAGGAGCAGCAGGTGCTGTACCGCCCGCAGCGGCAGGAGCCTCATCATTAGTAGCCTCGCCAAGAAGAATATCTCTTCCCTTGAGAAGCTTATTGATGAGATCGGTGAAATCCATACTCTCATACTCGCCATCGTTATGATTCTGGATAGCCTCGATCTGAGCCTTGTAGGAGTCAGATACCTGGAATACCAGATCATAAACAAAGCTTACATCTGTGATAACATCAGGATTCTCTCTGATAACAAAGAACATATCCTCTGCCTTATGAGCAAGCACCGACAGATTTTCAAAGCCCATCATCGCAGAAGATCCCTTGATGGTGTGCATGATACGGAAAATCTCCTTGATGTCTTCGTTGTCAAAAACGTTCGCCTGCTCTGTTCTGAGCAGGATCTCATCAAGCTGCTCAAGGAGTGAGTTGGTCTCAAAGAAGTACATGTCAAGCATAGCTTCCATGCCGGGTTCGATTCTTGCCATAATAACAGTCCTTTCCGAGTGCATTTCTGCACAAATTCCATTATTTTATTTTGCTATGAAAAAAATTTTTGTAAAACACTTTAATATTCTGCGGATTTATGCTACAATATTAGCAGACACCACTTGAAAAGGAGTGAATGCCAATGGCACAGATCCCGCAGATCAATAATCCGATCACCGCCAAGAATTACAATTACAGCTCCCGTCCGATGGACGCCAATACCGAACCGTTCGATATCGTCCGACTGACCGGCGTGGGCGGTGCAGGAACCGGTTCAAATGCAGGTACTCGCTCCCGCCTTGAAATGGGTAACCGTGAGCTGATCCCGCTTTCTGTTCAGGTTGCCAAGGATCCTACACTTGCAGTGGAGACCCTGAAGGATCTGCTGAATGTGGAGGTTCTCAATCAGGCACTGATAACAGGCCATACCGAGCTTTACGGAAAGCTTGAGGATCTCGCAAGAGACCTCTATGTTACTCCCGAGGAGCTGGTGGATGAGATCTGTAATCAGGAGCAGCAGAACACAATGTTCAGCGGCCATGAGTTCTACGATGTACTTCGCGATGTTGCCAAGACTACTACAGACCCGACGACCAAGGAGATCATCGGTAACCTGCTGAAATCTCTGAACTTCGCACAGAACAAGAACGAGATACTCGGTGCGCTCCGTGCAAACATGAAGTTCCTTTCGGATTACTTCTCGCCTAACGAGAAGCTTTCCACAAAGCTCATGAATCTTTCACAGCAGTGGGGAGCAGAGGATGCTGACAAGTTCTTCGAATATCTCAAGGGTGAGACCCTTTCGATACTGAAGGATGTTAGCGGAAGCCTCCTGAACGATGATAAGACTCAGATGCTGATACCTCTTATCATCCATAACCTTTCAAGGTACAACAACAGCCCGTACATGTGCAAGGAATACTTCAACCTGCTGCTTTCACAGACCGCTTCGGGAACGCTGAGAGAATCGCTGAAGAACTCCTTCAACAGACTTTACTCCGCATTGTTCGGAAAACAGGATGTAAAACAACCTAACGGTGAAACACCTCATGGTGATAATTCAACGCATTTTAATCATAGTGAAACACCTTTAGATAATTATACTACAAATCTTCCACAAAATCAACCTCTTTCGGGCAATTCAACCAGTAAAAATTTAAATAAAATGGCCCTTGAAGATGAGAATCAGCAGATTGTTGAAACAGAGGCAGAAGAATTTGTAGAAAATAACGAAGAAGAATTCACCGAAGAACTGACAGGCTACAGAAAATTCCTCTTTGACAGCATGAGCGAGAAGAGTTTTATGCCACTTTTGAAGCACAGCGGATACAATATTGAGCATCTGATGGCTGCTTATGCCCGTGGAAAGACTACGGGAATGGAAACTCTCGAAAAAATGGTGCAAGGCCTGTTCGTTCACGACGAGACAGGCGAGCAGTTTGAAGCGTTCATGCAGGACTTCTCAAAGATACATACCGTACAGGAAGCTATCGACAAGCTGAACGAGCTGCTGCGCTCCATGCCTGACATTCCTGTAAGAGAACGTCTGTACGGTGCCTTCGTTGACGTCATCGAGCAGATGGCGGTGAAAAATGAGCTGCCACAGCACGGTGTACGCCCGCCTGTAAGCTCTACGCTGGACTGCCTGACAGAATTTATCGAAGAAAATATCAACCATCCCGCACTGAAATCTCTTGACAGCTTCAATGCCACCAATCTTCTGCAGAGCCTGCTGAATGCTCCTGGCGTGTTCACTCCACTGGCACATTATATCCTTCCTCTGGACGTGGACGGCACGAAGGCTTTCGGCGAGCTTTGGGTAGACAACGACGAAAACAATCCAAACAATACTCCCGGAACTCAGCGAAACTACCACCTGTTCCTGACTTTCGATGTGGAAAGTATCGGCAGATTCGAGCTGGATATGTACGCTCTCGGCGAGGATGTGAATCTCGCAATGCTGTATCCGCCCAGATTCGAAAAGCAGATCGATCCGATGAAGGACCGCATAAATAAAATCATCCGCAACATCGGCTATAACACCCGCACCTTTGAGACTGCGCCGCTGAAAACACCGCACAACCTTACCGAGATCTTCCCAAAGATACTTGATAAGCGCACCACCCTCAACACAAGAGTATAAGGAGGATGAAATATGCAGAGCAAGCACCCTAAGCCACCTGCAAATAATAAGCGCATTTACGGACAGAATGCCGCAGTAGCGCTGAAATACAATCCCGATATGAACTATGCGCCCGTTGTTGTAGCTTCGGGTCTGGGCGAGCTTGCCCAGCGCATCGTGAATATCGCAGACGAATCGGGCGTGCCGATATACCGTGACGACAGCGTAGCTGCACTGCTGGTAATGCTCAATGCGGGTGAGACCATCCCGAAAGAGCTTTATCAGATCGTTGCTTCGATCTACGCAGAAGTGGTATACACCGCCAATGATATGAGAAAAAAATAACTTGTATCATCATTGTATTTTTGCAGAAAATATTATAGACCGCTGTGACTGGTCACGGCGGTCTTTTTTATCGCTTTCCGACAAAACGTGAGAAAGGATGATGTATTATGTACTCTCAGCCTTCCCCAGAAAAGATACGACGGATAAACAAGCGGCTTGAAGGCTTTATGTCAACAATGGCATCCACCGATACCGACCCGCAGGGTATGTACACGGGCGTGCCCGAGGATCCCTACGAGGTGCCTGTTCAGGACGCTGACGACTTGTAAAAGACACAAAAACGGCGGAGTTTTCTCCGCCGTTAATTTTATCTGCAAATGAGCTTATATATGGTTAGTTATTTTTGGTCTGAATTACGCAAAAGCAACACTCCAATAGATACTTGGAACATTATTTATTAATAAGCGTCATTATTTCGCTGAATGACAAGCCCAAAAATCTTTGTTTCATCTTGTCAAAATCGGCTACAGCCTTTTCCATCTTTATTCTGTGTTTCTCATTTGTTATATCTATGTGTGGCTTGCGCTTTCCATTAATAAAGCCCTGTGTTTCATTATACAAGTAATACGGAGCAAGGCACCGTCCGTTGAGATGCGGATAGTTTGAGCATATCCACGCTAGAAATTCTGCTTTACATAAATTACTGCGAAAATCGAGTTCTTTCAACCCTTTTATCCCGAGGAATTTATATATATTTTCATAAGACAACTCAACGTTGAAGCTAATATCCTCAAGCGGTGAATCCTCCAAATCAGGTATGATATCATACTCCGATGTAGCCCATACCATATTGCCAAAATCCAGTACCTTTAATGATGGTGCCGTCTCAATTCCATTAAGGGAATGAAGTCTTGAAAAATCATCAATACATAGCATACTAAGTGATTTATTGCCAGACATATCCCACAACGATACCGCGCGCTGATTAAGGAAATAGGCCAAGGATTTGACGTTATTCAACGTACTCAGAGCGGAGAGATCTCCAACCATTTTATTTTTGAAGAAAAATATTGCTTCAAATCTATCACCATAAGTAGTGACAAAATAATCAAACGTATCCTGATGAAGCCCTGCAATCGATATTCTTGTTAATTCAGGGTGATCGTCAAGCTCATCTATTTCTTCTCTGGTGATAGTGCCTCCGCCGATATCCATACCCTTTCCATATAAAAAAGCCTGATAGTTCGATCTCCGACAGAAATTATATCTATCCAAAACCGGCATTTTTTCAAACAACAGCGGCATTATAGCCTCCTTTGTATCACTTAAAGGCGATATCCTTTACTATTTCCGAGGCAATAATCAGCCCCGCCGTTCCCGGTACGAACACCGCACTCGCAGGGATGTTCCTGCGGTGAGCGTTCTCCTCCTCAGACGCAAAAGCCTTTATCGGCTCCTCCTTGGAATAGACCACCTTCAGCTTCTTGACGCCACGTTTTTTCAGCTCCTGCCGCATTACTCTTGCGAGAGGGCAGACGGAGGTCTTATAGATATCAGATACCTCCAGCATAGCAGGGCAGAGCTTGTTACCTGTTCCCATGGAGCTGATTATCGGTGTACCCTCACGCTGAGCCTTCATCACAAGCTCTATCTTCGCGGTGACGGTATCCACAGCATCAGCTACATAATCATATTTTGTAAAGTCAAAATCATCCGAATTCTCGGGCAGAAAAAAGCAATTATGCACCACCACATCGCACTCGGGATTTATCTGCAGGATACGCTCTTTCATGGCCTCTGCTTTCGGCTTGCCTACCGTATCGCTCAGTGCTTCAAGCTGGCGGTTGAGATTTGTGATATCCACATCATCGCTGTCGATAAGGTGGATATGCCCCACTCCGCTGCGGGCAAGACCCTCTGCGATATAGCTTCCCACACCGCCAACGCCGAAGACCGCAACGCAGGAATCTCTGAGCCTATCCATTCCGTCAGTGCCAAAGATGCGCTCTGTTCTGGAAAACCTCTGATCCATATCAGCCCTCCGACTTTACAGGCTTTACATGATATCTGTCCGCCTTGACTCCGTCGATAGCATTAATGAAATCTGTGAATCTCGCAAAGCCGTAATTTCTGAAATCAAATCCTTCGAAGCGCTTCTTCAGCTGCATACCGAGCGCCCTTACGCTGCGGCTTCCGCTGCCGTTTGCGAACTCCTTAACATACTCCTCTATCGCCTCTGTCTGCTGTGCGAATGCTTCATCAATGTACAGCTTATTGGACTTTATCACGATTCCTGTCATTTCTTCAGCAAGCTTTCTGACGGATGTATATCCCATTTCCTTCAGGAATGTCTTTCCGTATTTCTCGCCGAACATCTTTCCGAGTGCGGATATTCCTGCACCCTTTTCTGCATTTGCCACAAAATTCAACACGTCACGGCGTACGGAATTCATATCAGGCTTCTCTTCAGAAACCTCCTGTGCCGAAGCAGCAACATCTGTCTGTTCATCAACGGATATCTCCACCGTTTCAACTGTTTCGGCAGGAATCTCCACCTCTGTGTTAATATCTGCTTCAGGCTGCGGTGCGGAAGTCTCCGTGATCTCCTTTTCCGGCTCGTCCTCACGGACGATCGCAAGATAGATACGGTTTCTCTTGACGCTTACTCCGCCTATCGCAGCAAGCATGGACTTGTAATCTCCGAAGCCAAGCTCTGCACAATAATTCTTGCCAAAGCGGTTCATCAGCTCATTGTTAAGCTGTCCTATATTACCGCCCGCAGGCATATTATCCGCCGCATAGCTCTTTATCTGTTCCGTTGCCTTTTCAATGGTGATCTCTTCATACACCACCGCAGGCTCGTCCGTCTTTACGAATATCAGATTATTATCCACGGTGATCTCATTCAGGGACGCAAGTGCTGCATGGAAATCATTGAAACCTATACTCCGATAATAGTTCTTGCCAAACTTACCGATAAGATAATTATTCAGCTGTCCTGCATTTCCGCCCTTTGGCGAATTCTCAACTGCATAGGCAATAGCCTCTCTTGCAAAGACATCGGCAGTCAGCTTCTCACCGACAGGTATCTCTACAGGCTCAACAAGCGTACCTGTGCGCTTCAGACCCTGCTGACGATCAATAAACTTTGCAAACCTCTTGGATCCGAAACGGGAGAAATCTATCTTTCCGAAACGGCTGTTAAGATAGCTCTCGATCTTCATCATATTGTCGTTCTGCGGCGCATACTCTTCAAAATACTGACCGATCGCCGCTACGATCTCAGCTTCTGTTACCTCGCTCGCCTTAACTTCAGGCGCAGGTGCAGGAGCTTTTTTCTTCTTTATCGAAACAAACGTGTTACTTCTTCTGAGCTCCGGGAAGCTGTCGATAAAGGAAGAAAAGCGCTTATATCCCAGCTCATCGAAATTTATATTACCGAATCTTGATGTCAGCACTGCGCTTACTTTTGCAAGATCTATGCGCTCACCCTCATGCTCCGCTACAAAATCAATGACCGCTTTGCGGACCTCCTTCTCGTCAAAGGTTGCCTCTGCAACGCACATTCTGTCAAGATAGCAGAAATGGTGACAGCTTGTGGTGAATGCACGGGGAGTTTTCACCTCTCCGATACCCACTACAAGCTTTCCCGCCTCACGCAGACGAATCGCCAGACGAGTAAAATCACTGTCGCTTGTAACAAGGCAGAAGCCATCCACATTGCCTGTGTACAGAATATCCATAGCGTCGATTATCATGGAAAAATCAGTGGCATTCTTACCTGTTACATAACAGGTCTGCTGAACAGGCATGATGGAATAATTGATGGCTGCATTGTGCCAGCCGTTTCCGCCCTGCTCCCAGTCGCCATATACACGCTTGTAGGTGGGAATTCCGTATTTCTCCACCTCCTGCATGATAAACTGCGCATGCTTCGGTGATACATTATCGCTGTCGATGAGTACAGCTAGTTTCATCTGATTGAACATATTGACCTCTTTTATATCGCTACAGGGATCTTATCGGTAAACTCGTGATACTGATAATCCACTGCCGTAAAGCTGTTCTTAGTGAACTTATAGAAATCCGTTATATCCTCGACCTGCATTTCAGGGGCAGGGAAGGGCTTCTTTTCGATAAGTCTCTTCACCGCATCAATATGACGGTCGTAAATATGCGCATCTGCAATAACATGAACAAACTCACCCGGCACTAATCCGCTTGCTTTAGCAAACATCGTGAGCAGTGCGGCATACTGGCAGACGTTCCAGTTGTTTGCCGTCAGCATATCCTGCGAGCGCTGATTGAGCAGACCATTCAGCTTGTTGCCGCTTACATTGAAGGGCATGGAATAAGCGCAGGGAGCAAGCTGCATCTCATTCAGATCTGCATGATTGTAGAGATTTGTCATGATACGGCGGCTGGCAGGGTTGTTCTTCAGATCGAACAGGACTCTGTCCACCTGATCGAAATCGCCCTCTTTATAGTGATGCTTCACACCCAGCTGATAACCATACGCTTTACCTATGGTTCCGTTCTCATCTGCCCATGCATCCCATACATGGGATCCGAGCTCTGCAATACGGTTGGATTTCTTCTGATATATCCAGAGTATCTCATCAATAGCAGAGCGATAGTATATTCTGCGCAGCGTCATGATCGGAAATTCCTTCTGAAGATCATAACGGTTCACAACACAGAATTTCTTGATCGTATGGGCAGGAGTTCCATCCTCCCAGCGGGGGCGTACCTGCTCATCCTCATCGGAAATGCCGTTTTCTATGATATCACGGCAATTCTGAATAAACAGCTCATCTGCAAGGCTCATGATTTTTCCTCCTAACCCAAAAGGCGGAACATTGCATACCTTCCTCAGAAAATGGAGAGGCTGCCTTTCTTCCGCCCTTGTAATATTTTTAGATCTTGTTAAAGATAGAGGATGCTGTAAAATCAATATCCTCATATTTTGACTTTTCAAACATGGAAAGACCTGTTGTCTCACACATGCTGTATACCTTGATGTTATTACCGTCAGCATAAGCACGAACACGATCAAGCACGCTCTTAGCCTTGTCAGGGAAACCTGCGATCTCACCTTCGGCGAGCTTTCTTCCAATGCCGTCTTCGTCTATATTAAGATCATACAATCCATCAAAGCCGTACAGATATATCTCTGTGAAGCCCATATAAATTGCCAACTGGATCATCTCATAAAGAGGCAGGATCACCGCTGTCTCATAAAGACTGTCGGAAGTCTCAAATGTAGGCAAACCGTCGATCAGACCCTTACCGAGAGGATTGATGTAAGTAGGCTTTTTCTTGAACTTATCCTCAAATACCTTTACATCGGCATTCACAAAGCACTCCATGCCCTCGATATACTTACCGTTACCGAGATAGGACTTTGCTTCAGTCAGCAGATAGTAAGAGGGACGCTGAGGAGTTCTGGAGAAGAAATCACAGAAATCATCACAAGCAAGAGTACGCTCGTTCATGATAACATTAAGCTCATCTAACTTGGAAGATGTATTTCCGAGAATAAAGCAGCGCTGACCCTTCATCTTATCCTTATATGCTGCCATCTGGGAAGCGGTAGCCGCTTCCATGCCGCTGTATCTCTTTGAGTCAGCCGCAATAGCAGAGCTGATCTTTTTGTTTGCCATATTGAAGCCAAATCCCGTAGGCTCGTTCATTTCGCAGAAGTCACGCTCGGTATAGCCGCATACAGACTTCAGCGCCGCCGCAACACTGGCAGAGGTACCCAATACCTTATCCATAGCAGCAAGCTGTATCTCCGCACTATAGTAAGGTGCAAGGATAAGCACATAGAAAGAAGATGCCTTGCCCTTAAGTTCATCAATAAATCTGATGCTGCCATCTTCAAGAGCCTTATCCTCTTCAGTTGTAACTCTGTATGCAATTTCGGGAACACGGACATTCTTCTTACGCAGTGCATCGATGGTTTCATTAAGCACCGCAATATCCTCATCACCGCCGATAACTACCAGCTTTCTCTGGCCGATGATCTCTATATTTTTTACGAGATAGTTTTTATAGGCGCCACTCTTTCCACTGCGGATCTTTGCATCGTGCAGATATGTTGAGTAATCCATTTCTTTCCCTCACTTTCGTTTCCTGTACTATTATTCACTGAGCATGAACATATTGTAGATCACCTTGATAGCCTTCTCGAAATCGGCACTTTCAATACCTACAATGATATTAAGCTCACTGGAGCCCTGGTCGATCATTCTGATGTTGATGTTTGCGTGAGAAAGCGCAGCAAACACTCTTGTTGCTACACCCTTAACAGAACGCATTCCACGACCTACTACTGCGATAAGCGCAAGACCGTCAACGATCTCGAAATGATCGGGCTTGATTACTTCCTTAAGACGCTGTGCCAGCTTTTCACGCTGACCTTCAAGCTCATCGGAATTAACGATAACACTGATCGTATCAATACCTGTAGGCATGTGCTCAGGGAAAATACCATGATTCTCAAGCACCTGAAGCAGTCTTCTCATAAATCCCTTATGGCTGTTCATTCTGTCCTTCTCAATAGAGATTACAGAGAAATTCTTCTTACCTGCAATACCTGTGATAACATGCTCAGCAGCAGGCTTTGTCTCAGAAGGAACAATCAATGTACCTGCATCCTCAGGCGCATTGGTATTCTTGATATTGATCGGGATATTTGCACTTCTTACAGGGAAAACTGCATCCTCATGCAGAACGCTCGCACCCATGTAGGAAAGCTCACGCAGCTCACTATAAGTAATAGTCTTGATGCCTGCAGGATTCTCTACGATTCGGGGATCTGCCACCAGCATACCGCTTACATCAGTCCAGTTCTCATACATAGAAGCGCCGGCTGCCTTTGCAACAACGGAACCTGTAAAGTCAGAACCGCCACGGGAAAAGGTCTTGATAGTACCATCAGGCATTGCGCCATAGAAAC
This sequence comes from Oscillospiraceae bacterium, assembly GCA_045532595.1. Lineage (GTDB taxonomy): Bacteria > Bacillota > Clostridia > Oscillospirales > Ruminococcaceae > CAG-115. Next base: position 34,671 of record JAZSGG010000160.1, read on the forward strand.
CGGGGATAACAGCCTTTTCAGCCTTATCCAGCATAGCTCCGAGGCAAGCGTTTGTGATATCATCATCAAACTTTCCCTTATTGTCGAAGAAGATAGCCTTAGCTGCATCAATGAACTTGAAACCGAGATAATTTGCAAGGATGATACCGTTCAGATACTCGCCACGGCTTGCAGCATACTCTCTGCCTGCGGCAGCCTTGAAATTAACACCGATCTTCTCAAACTCCTCATCAAGATCAAGTGTCATACCGAGATCGGAAATAATGCCGTTAAAGCGCTCCTTTATAGGAGCAAAGGCCTTTGTGAAATCCTCGCCGTTCTGCACAGTGTCATAACAAGTATACAGCATATCTGTGACCTTGATATCATCAGAATATCTCTTACCGGGTGCGGAAGGCACAACATAGCAGCGCTCAGGATCTGCATGGATTATGTCAGCAACCTTGCGGAACTGGTTAGCATCAGCAAGGGAGCTTCCTCCGAACTTTACAACTTTACTCATAGAAATCTGTCCTTTCAGTTTGTTTATGTTATTTTTATTTATATATACAGATATATATGATATCATACCACAAAATCCCTGAAAATGCAATAGCAGCGCCGAAAAATTTCATCCACACGCAAAAACACCGCACATCTTGTGTGCGGTGCGTAAAAAACTGATGTCACTGTCCCATATCTGCTTTTATAAGCTGCTGATAAACCTTTGCTATCGGAGCATAATCCTTGTTTATCTGAATAAGCTGTCTGAGTGCAGCTACGCATTCCTTGAAATTGCGCATTCCTCTGAGTATATTGATCTGCTCCAGAGTAACAGCCGCCATCACATCCTCTGTGATATTGCTCTCGCCATAAGTGTTGAGATACTTCATAGCAAGCTTTCCGACCTTCAGCGCCATAGGAATAATATCTCTGCCAGCGCCTGCAAGAACAACAATTTCTTGCATATATAGCCTTGTCAGACACTGCAGACTTTCTTCATCCTGCTGTCCTTCGGGAGAATATTCAGACAAAGTATCCCCGAAGCCAACAATGTTGGAATGACCACTAATCAGATCTCTCTTTAGATCATCACTTGCCAGCACATAAGAGCTTATATCCATATTGCTGCAAAGCATCATATACAGCAGTTCAGGATAATTTGCTCCGTTTTCTTCAATGAAAGAGTCTGCCTTTTCCTGAGTAAGAGCCTTATCAACGATATGGGTTTTCAGAAGCTCCACCAGTTGTCTGCTAATCTTATCACTGAGATTCATACCCACAAGCCTGTTCAGCATGCTGCGCTGCTCATCAAACTTCCAAGTGAATACACGATATCTGATTGCAGCAAGGAACATCGGCTTATCTTTATCCTCAAGAGTATTATACATCAGACCAAGAGCCTTTGCATCGGTAAGCCTGAGAAAATCTATGATCTGATTCAGACGCATGATGTGATCCAAATCAGAATAATCGAACTTCTTCAGCGGATGCTTTTTAAAATTTGCTTCTGCGTCCTTATATCTCTTCAATCTCAAACATGTTTCCGCATAATTCAGATTAGTGCTGAGATATACATTTTCATTATCAAAAACGCATGCTACATACAAAGATTCTCTTGTACAGATGCCCTCTTTGGTGAATTTTTCTTTTAATGAATAGAATTTTTTAAACTCATCATAAGCTTCCTTATATTTTTCCTCTCTAAACAAAAGCATTGCTTTGAATGCATAGAATTCAGTATCGAGAGTTCGCTCCTTAACACGGATATCCATATCTACAGCGAAATATTCATCATAAAGCTTATACAATTCTTCGTGATTTTTTGTGCTGTACATATGTAGCGCCAGTGCATAATAAAGCGCCATGATATATTCGGTTTTCAGCTTTTTACACAGCTCTATTCCCTGATATGCGTACTCGATCGCCTGCGTTTTATCTTCAAGGAAGTTATATGTATCATATAATTCCTTATAGAGTGTAGGATCATTATCCTTAGCATCAGTCAACAGGCGCTCCTGCAACAGCTTTGAATTTCTTTCAAATTTTTCGTTGAGCAATTCTTTATTATTAGTGAATGTATATCCATAATGATCCACAACATCTATAAGCAGTCTTTTGGGATCAATAAACGGTTCCAGCTTTTCATGCACCACGCCGACGAATTTTGTTTCGGGTGCAATTTTTACAAGTCTGGGAATATAGCAATCAAAATAGTCTGCCCTGTTATTCAAATCGGCATAGCTTCTTATCTTGATAAAAGCAGAATTAAAACTCTTATATTCACCGGTAACAAAGAAATTAATTACATCCTCACACGACTGATATATCTCATCCGCATCAATGAACATATACCACTCGCCTTTGGCAGCCTTTAAGCTTACATTTCTTGCAGCGGAAAAATCGTTTATCCAGTCGAAATACAACACATTATCAGTGAATTCCTTTGCGATCTCCACTGTTTTATCAGTAGAACCTGTATCTACAATAATAAGCTCGCTATCTACTGCATCACGCAAAGGCTGAATAGATTCGAGACATTTCCTGAGATATTTTTCCTCATTCTTTACTATCATACCAATTGAAAGCAGCATACTGTTCTTCCTTCCCATTTATTATTGATACATCTATTTTACCATAAAACTCACACAGATACAATATCCTAATAAATATTTATATAAAAAACTCCCCCGAATCACTTCGGGGGAGCCTCGTTAGCTAGTTAGCTAGTCAGCTATCATGCTGCCTTGCCATTCTTAAGCTGCGCGGTTATTAGCCGAGGAGCTGCAGGATGGACTGGGGCTGCTGATTTGCCTGAGCGAGCATAGACTGAGCAGCCTGCTGAAGGATGTTGTACTTGGTGTAGTTCATCATCTCAGCAGCCATGTCTGTGTCACGGATTGTGGACTCAGCCTCGGTCATGTTCTCAGCTGTTGTGGTCAGGTTCTCGATCTTGTGCTCGAGACGGTTCTGGATGGAACCGAATGTAGCTCTAACCATGGAAACCTTGTTGATAGCGTAGTCGATCTGGTCGATAGCTGCGTTAGCAGAAGCCTGTGTAGAGAGGCTCAGACCAGCAGTGCTCAGACCATCTGCACGAGAGGATACGTTCATGTTAGCGGACAGAGCGCCGATACCCTTTGCAGAGTAAGCGAATGTGAAGTTAACTGCATCCTTGGAACGTGCGCCTACCTGCAGAACGATGCTGTCAGTGTAGGTCAGATCTGCACCAGCTGCGCTGTATGCGTTACCAACAGAAACCTGTGTTGTGGAAGTAGCGGGATCTGTTGTAGCTGCTGCTGTGTAATCGAACAGATTATCAGCCTGTACCTTGCCATCAGCCATCTCGCCGCCGTTCAGAGCTGTAACGCCGTTAAAGTCTGTATCAGCGATCTGGTTCAGCTCATCGTTCAGCTGATCGAACTCGAGCTGGATAGCAGCGCGGTCTGTAGCGTCATCATATGTGCCGTTAGCGGACTCAGCTGCGAGCTCCTTCATTCTCTGAAGGATAGAGTGTGTCTCAGTCAGAGCGCCCTCATAAGTCTGGATCATGGAGATACCATCCTGAGAGTTTCTCTTAGCCTGGTTCAGACCACGGATCTGGGATCTCATCTTCTCAGAGATTGCGAGACCAGCTGCGTCGTCACCTGCACGGTTGATTCTGAAACCGGAAGAGAGCTTCTCAGAAGACTTCTTCATAGAGTTAACGTTGAAGTTAAGTCTGTTGTAAGAGTTGAGCGCGTTCATGTTATGCTGTACTACCATGCCTGCCATAAAAATTTCCTCCTTGAAATTCACGTCCCTGTTAACTTATTCAGGAAATCCGTTCCTGTGGGGACGTATGGTTGAAAGTAATAATGTTGTTCTCTTATGTACACTGGGAGAACGGTTTTTAGCTTTTCAGCTATCACGTATATTATATCGGTGGTTTTTTTCAAAACTTTAGCGTTTTTTTAAAAATTTTTAAAAATTTTTTTTTTTTTTGGAAATAGCTCCAATAAGCATAAAAATCCCCTCTCCGTAATACGGAAAGGGGATAAGGTACTTGGTATCATCCGAGCAGCTGCAGAATGGACTGAGGCTGCTGGTTTGCCTGAGCGAGCATGGACTGCGCAGCCTGCTGCAGGATATTGTATTTTGTGTAATCCATCATTGTGGAAGCCATATCGGTATCACGGATGGTGGATTCTGCCTCTGTCATATTCTCAGCTGTAGCGGTCAGATTTTCGATCTTATGTTCAAGTCTGTTCTGGATAGCACCGAATGTAGCTCTAACCATAGAAACCTTATTCACAGCGCAATCGATTCTGTCTATAGCAACATTCGCAGTTGCCTGAGTAGAAAGATCCAGACCCTCTGATACAACAGTAGTACCGGTCATTACACCATTCTTATCAAATGTCTTTTCGGTAAGAGGGCCAAGACCGAGACCTGCTGCAGATACATCCATATTTGCCTTCAGATCACCCATACCTGTAGAAGTATAAGCGAAAGTGAAATTTACTGCATCCTTGGAACGTGCGCCTACCTGCAGAGTAATTGTCTCGCAATAAGTAAGATCTGCCGCTGCAGACTGGTATGCATTGGATACCGAAACATTGGTGCCGCCTGTGAGTATAGGATTAGCGGATGCCGTATAATCAAACAGATGATCTGTATGCTCTGTGCTGTCAGCCATCTTTCCGCCGTTCAGTGCTATAACACCATTAAAGTCTGTATCAGAGATCTGATCCAGCTCATCGCACAGCTGATTGAATTCAAGCTGAATAGCAGCACGGTCTGTTGCGTCATCATAAGTGCCGTTAGCGGACTCAGCTGCGAGCTCCTTCATTCTGTCAAGAATGGAGTGAGTTTCGTTAAGAGCACCCTCAAAGGTCTGGATCATGGAGATACCATCCTGAGAGTTTCTCTTAGCCTGTCCGAGACCACGGATCTGCGATCTCATCTTCTCAGAGATTGCAAGACCTGCAGCATCATCGCCTGCACGATTTATTCTCAAACCTGAAGCAAGCTTCTCAGAAGCCTCCTTCATGCTTGCAACATTAAAATTGAGTCTGTTATATGAATTGAGAGCATTCATGTTATGCTGTACTACCATTCCTGACATGACTGTTCCTCCTTATCGAAAGCTCCGAATTAGTATTTTTCTGCTTCAGAGCATAGTGCTTCTTAATATACTCCATATATTATATCGCTCAGTTTCCGATAAACTTTAGCTTTTTCTTTAAAAATTACAGCATTTATTGCAAGTTTTTTATGTATATACTTATTTTAATATATAAGACACAAAATCAAGATTCATCAATTTATTATCAGAAAGATATCCCGCTATCCTCTCCGCTATCGAGTTATCGGAATACAATACCCCTGCAATATCAGAAACTGTACATATCAGTTCTTCCTTTGATGATACTAAAGCAACCGCTCCCATATACGCTTTCATCACTGCAGCTGCACTGAATATAAATACCATAACATTTTCTGCAGCAGAGATCATCTCCGACCACCCAATAATGCGCCATTCCAAAAAAAGAGATCTTACGATATTCCGTGCCGCCGACGGGCATATATCATCAAATTTATCTGCATCCTCTTTGGTAGCATCCGACAATATCAGCCGCCAGCCAAAAATATCCTCAAAAACATCATTCAGTTCTGCAACTGCTCCATTTTTGGCGATACCTGCAGCTTCTGCAAATCTGAGCATGGCTTCTTCAAGTGTGATGCTGTCATCCCATAATATCGTTTCAAGCTTTTCCGTTATACTTCGTGACAGTATACTGTTTTCTGCCGTAATTATGGCTGATATACTATTTTCAGTTGCTTTTTCTTTTATCAGTTGCATGCTGTTTTCATCTCTTAACAGTCTTTCTGCCACAGCGTAGCAGGTAGTCTTACAGCTTTTTATGAATTCGTTTCCTGTCAGACGGGTGATAACAGGATATTGCCGGCAGGTGTATGAAAGATATTCCTGACCAAGCTGACGATGTATCTCGCATAATCCATCCGATAAAAAGGGGCAAAGATCATCTTCATTCATTTTTACTGCACTGTATTTATCTGCAACAGGAAATGCTTTTTCGCATATTTCATATAATTCCCCTTTGCAAACCATTTTAAGCTTTTTGATCTCTTCAGCAGTCCATATTACCGACCATCCCGAGCAGCATGTCGCAGGACATTTATCCGCAATGCAACTGAATTCTTTTGCTGTTATGCTCTGCTTTATACAGTAATCCATATCCACCTCAAAAATGGCGGTCATATCATTGTATGACCGCCGCATTTTATTTTTCCGATCCCTCAAGGAAATAAGATGCCTCCATATCAGCAACCGAAAGTGCAAACGCTAATGGATACATCTCCAGAGCCTTTCCCACGGAATTTTTATCTTCATTGCCCGAAAAGCCCATGTGCCAGCGTATAGCCATAGCTTCTTCACGAGTAAGACGCATAAATCCACTTACCATATATACTGACTTTTCACCATGACCATAAGGAAGTGTATCATGTATCTCATAATAAGGTACCTTTTCCCACTGACCGGTCTTTTCGTTCTTTGCATTGCGGTAGCTTACTCTATAGAAATTCACCTTGCAGATATCATGAAGAAGAGCTGTTATTGCGATGGTCTCGGCACTTGCTGTAAGATTATAATTCTCCTTCACCCTCTGTCGCTCCATATATGCGCACATGCACTCGTACACATTCAGAGAGTGACGCAGAAGTCCTCCTTCAAATGCATTATGATATCTGGTGCTTGCAGGAGCAGTGAAAAAATCACTCTTGTTCTCAAGAAAATCAAGCAGCTTATCAGCGCCCTCACGCTTGATGTTATCGTTATAAATCTGAATGAATAATTCCTTATCTGTCATATTTGTCACCAATAATAAATCCTCTTTCTGTTAAGGCATTTGTCTTCTACATCGAACGTATATTCATATTTTAATATAGTGTAATTTCCTTCACTTACTGAAGCTACGATATACTGATCCATTACACCTGCGTCTATCATATCAATATGCGTTCCATAAGGTGCAGTTTCCACTCCTCCGTCATATACTGCTAACTCTGCCAGCTTTCCGTCAAATATTGCAAAAAATCTGGCATATTGAGGTGTTTCAACTTCGTTTATTATATGAAAATCAAGCTGGATCAGATCAGGATATTCATCTACCTTGAATTCCCTTTTATTTGAGATGAGTTCACAGCCATAAGAAAGATTGTCCTTAATACTCTCCATAATAAGGAATCTGTCGTCCCTCGGTACATTTATCTTATATGAATCCAGTACTTCTCCGCCACTTATAAGATCCAGACGAAAATCTCCGTATAGCTCTCCTTTTACATAGGTGGTCTCAATATCTGCTTCAGCTGTGCTGTCTAGCCTTACACCTGAAATATCGACAGTGTAATACACACCTTCAGAATACACATTCATTATCGTATAGGATAATCTGTCGCCCTCTACTTTCGGGGACTGTAATGCTGCAGGGATAAGCTCATCAGGCTCAATATAAGCATCCACAGTGGTAGTGGTTGTGGCAGAAGTAGTCGTAGATGTGACAGATGTAGAAACTGTAGTAGTTTCAGTTGTGGAAGCAGATGTAGCTTCAAACGTACCCGATGACTGAGACTGTTCCTCGAGATTACATCCGCTTAACATCAGTACGGCACATACTATAGCCATTCTCTTTTTCATTGAACTCACCTCCGTATTACTAACTTATTTATATTATATAGAATATCTTATTAAAAATCAAGCACATTCCGACACATTTATCGTATTCATATCTGTAATTAAAATTTGATTTTCCTTTTAACATTCAACCTCATTTTGTTGATAAAAATTTTTTCAATATAATTCTAACTGTTTTTCAACTCGTTTTTTCTTTGTTTCAACAAAATATCCATTCCGTATAAAACAGCGGAATTTTAACATTTTCAACTGTGTTTTCAACCAAAAACCTTAGTTTTCCATGTTTCAACGTGGAAAAATGCTGTTTAATCAAGGTTGAATCGGGGGTGTTGATTAAACTTTCAACTTATAAAATAATAATTATTATCGATTTTGATGATTTACGGTATTTTAATTCAAAATCCGATTTTTAAACAAACTGTATAATTATGAGTTTTACAGATATTTTAACGTTTATTTTAACATGCTTCAATTGTTTTACGTTGAAACACTATTTTGGATTTGTTCACTGAAATAACGGAATTTTAACATTTTCAACCGAGTTTTTAACATAAACATGCCGTTTTTAACTGTTTATACGCTAAGTTTTACTGTTTTTTATGTTGAATTGTTGAAAACGTGTTGAAATTGTGTATAAATTCATAAATGAGAACTATAATGATGTTAAATATTAATTTGAAGGTGATGAAATGATAAAAGGCGTAACAAAGAATATAATCGAGATCAATCCAAGAAATCACGATTATTTTGAAAAACTAATTATAATTCTGAAAAATGCTCCGGAAATACCTGATGAAGAAGATCTTCTAAAAAACGCATTTCTGATGATAGGACAGACTCCTCCTTCTATAATTAATAAGCATACGGATATCATAAAAATGTCATTATGTATTCTGAGCGGAGCTTTAATTTCACTGCTGTGCTGTATTGCAATCCGACTATTTGTTTAATATTCACATATTACTGTTGAATATTTCGAGTGATTTGTGCTTGAAAAAAATTCTGAATTATGTTATTATTAAATATGAACTTTTATTATTTCGTACTATGCCCTCTGATAATAGTTTTTATATAAAACTATTTGGCCGTATACAGTATTAAGGTAATATATCATGAAAGTGGAATGGTGAAAATTATGGATTCTTTATCTTCATTATCAGATATCTATAATCTCGTAGTAGAAAACTGCGTTAAAGAATATGGCTTATCGGAATCTGCCCGTGAATTATGGCTCGATCCTCTTGTGCCGATGGAAATGAAAGGCACAACAGTAGTGCTTGCAACAGAAGATGATTTTAAAAGAGATACTCTTTACAGCTTTTATGTAAATAAACTGGAATCACAGTTTACAAACATAATGGGCTTTCCTATCTCCGTTGAGATCATTGTCAACGACAGCAATCCTACAATAGTATCAAAGTTTGATAACATAAAGAATGATGAGACTGTATCAAACAAGATTGAAACTATGGTAAACGACAACAAGGTTACATATACTTTCGATAATTTTATCGTTGGTCCTTCCAATAACCTTGCTTTCGCTGCGGCAAAGGCTGTTTCCCAGAAGCAGCATGAAAAATATAATCCGCTGTTTATCTACGGTGATTCAGGTCTCGGAAAAACTCATCTTCTTTCCGCAATACAGAACGAGATGCAGAATAATTTCCCCGGAATAAATATAATCTATATTTCTTCCGAAACATTCACAAATGAATTCCTGCACTCTATTTCTGCAAATACAACTGAGAATTTTGACGAAAAATACAGAAGAGCTGATGCTCTGCTGATAGATGATATCCAGTTTATTGCAGGTAAAGAGCAGACAGAGGAAAAATTCTTCCACATCTTTAATGAGCTTTATAAACTCAACAAGCCGATAGTTCTTACTTCAGACCGTCCTGCAAAGGAGATCAAGTCCATTTCCGACAGACTGAAGACAAGATTCTCTTCCGGCCTTGCTGCAGATGTGCGAGCTCCTGAATATGAGACAAGGCTTGCTATCATCCAGCGTAAGGCTGAGCTGCTGAACTTCAAGATACCTGACGATGTAGTTGATTTCATCGCAACTAAGCTGAAGTCTAACATACGTCAGATTGAAGGCGTCGTTACAAAGATGAATGCCCTTTATATGGTATCTAAAATGAAACCTACGATCGTTGTGGCTCAGAATGTCATCAAGGATATAGTTTCAGATCACCAGCCTATCCCGATAACCGTTGATAAGATAATCAATGAGGTTGCAAAGATATATAATGTTACACCTGATGATATGAGATCACCTAAGCGTGCTGCCAATATTTCCGCTGCCCGCAAAGCTGCTATCTATGTTATCCAGGATATAACAGGTCTTTCTTATGACGCTATCGGTAAGGAATTTGATAGCCGTGATCATTCTACCGTAGTTTACGCCCTTAAATGCGTAAAGAAATCTATGGCAAACGACAGCAGCTATCGTTCCGTTATTGAGGATATCATCAAGAATATCAAAGCTAATCAGTAATACATTTATATAAGCGGTTATCAACTGAATTATCAACAAATTTTAAATAGTTATCAACTGCTTGTTTAATATTTTTAGTATTTCAACTTCTTCTTAAAATTTCAACATTGCATTATTGAAAATTTTTGATCGTTTTTTAGCTTTGTTATGCGGATATTTGAAAATTCCACATATTCAACACCCCTTATTATTATGATTATATAATATTATTTATTTTTATATTTCATTTTTCATCAGCGAAAGGAGATTGTTATGAAATTCAGCTGTCAGAAAGAAGTGCTTTTAAGTGCCGTACAGACTACCTCCAAGGCTGCTGCAGGAAAATCCAGTATCCCTGCTCTTGAGGGTATACTGCTTGAGCTTGAGGGTAATAACCTCACTGTAACAGGCTATAATCTGGATATCGGTATTAAAACTGATATTGAAGTTAATGGCGCAGAAAGCGGAAATATCGTTATAAATGCAAGAATGGCAGGCGATATTATCAGAAAAATGCCTTCGGGTGAGATCACTTTCAGCTGCGATAGTAATAATATGGCTACTATCATAAGCCGTGAAACAGAGTTTTCTGTTATGTGTATGAGTGCTGATGATTATCCTGTAGTTCCGCAGGTAAATCCTGAAACAAGCTTCTCTGTTCCACAGAAGATGATAAAGAGCATGATAACTCAGACAAAATACGCAGTTGCTGTTACTGATACAAAGCCTGCTCTTATGGGTTGTAAGTTTGAGATAAACGACAACGTGCTTAATGTAGTTGCAGTTGATGGTGTAAGAATTGCTCTTCGTCAGGAGCCTGTAGTTTATGATAATATTGAATTCATAGTTCCTGCAAAGACTCTGGATGAACTCGTTCATATACTTTCAGATGATAGTGATAAAAATATTACATTCTGTATTGATAAGAATCAGATTTCTTTCAGCGTCGGCGATTATATTATGATCTCACGCCTGATTGATGGAGAATTTATTCAGTACAACAAGCATCTTGTATGCAATGATGATGTATATGCAGAAGTAAACTGCCGTGACATGATTGATATGCTTGACCGTGCTATGCTCATCATCAATGAGAAGAATAAGAATCCCATCCGCTGTGAGCTTAATGGAGATATTCTCTCTCTGAGCTGTACAACAGGTCTTGGAAAGGTAAATGATAAGATCAATGTTAAGTATAACGGCGAGCCTATAACTATAGGCTTCAATGCAAAATATATGCTGGATGCATTCAAGGCGTGCGATACAGATACTGTAAAGCTTATTATGAGCAGCTCTGTTGCTCCTATAATCATAAAGCCTATGGCAGGCACTGAATTTACATTCCTTGTTCTGCCTATGCGACTTAAATGAATAGATCACTGGGAGAAGATTTGTAATATAAGAATGGGACTCCCGGAAGAATAAGACAAAAGAGAAGGGACAAAAGAATTATGGAAGAGATAAAAATAGTTACACCTTTTATCAAGCTGGATCAGCTTGTAAAGTTTGCAGGTCTTGCAGAAACAGGAGCAAAGGCCAAGATACTTATCGAACTTGGAGAATTCAATGTGAATGGCGATCTTTGCACTAAGAGAGGAAAAAAGATAAAGCCCGGTGATGTCATTGATTTCAAGAATAAGAAGTATAAGGTAGTGCTTGATGAGAATGCAGAGATACCTGCAGAATAATTAATGATTATAACTAAGATATATATACGGAATTTCCGTAATATCAAAGAGGCTGAATTAAGCTTCGATAAAGATCTGAATATTTTTGTCGGGAAAAACGCACAAGGTAAGACTAATCTTATGGAAGCGCTGTCCGTATGTCTGGGCGGCAGCTTCCGCCATGTGCGTTTTTCTCAGTATATACCTGCAGATGATCAGAAAGCTGAGGTAATGATCCGTCTTTATTTCACCGATGATGAGAATATCCGTGAAAATGTGGTCGAATATTCTATAAATTCAGGAAAAGTATCGGTAAAATATAACGGATTGAAAATGAATGATGCTGCAGAATTATACGGAGTGTTAAAATATGTTGTTTTTATACCGGAACATCTTAATCTGATAAAGGGTAGCCCTGAGCTTCGCAGAAATTATCTGGATGATGTGGCGGTAATGCAGACAAAAACTCATCTGAAAAAGCTTTCTAGATATAACAGAGGTTTAAAACAACGTAATAATATACTATCGTTTATTTATCCGAATATATCAATTGCGGAATTATCTGCGCAGCTTGCCAGTTGGAATGAGGTTCTGGCAGGAGAGGGTATCAATGTTACTTATGGAAGATTAAAGTATTTTGATTTTCTGAAGGAATATGCAGCAGAAATGTATTCTCAATTGACTGAGGGTGCTGAAAAGCTTGATATGGATTATTATAGCTCAATTTTTAAAACAGAAAGTATTAATTTTAATGATGTAAATTTACTGTTAAAAAAATATATTACTGAGATGGATAATAATCTGGAATCTGAGATGAAACTTCGCTATACTCTGGCGGGGATTCACCGTGATGATGTTAATTTCTATATCAATGGTATGGCGGCAAGGGATTTTGCATCTCAGGGGCAGCTCAGAAGCGCCGCATTGGCGTTAAAGCTATCTGAGGCGGAAATTATACGCCGAAAGAATAAAACATGCCCTGTGGTCATTCTGGACGATATTTTGAGTGAGCTGGATCATGTGAGAAGAAATTTCGTTATTAACAATATTGAAAAATCTCAGGTATTTATTACTTGCTGTAATATTGATGATCTGTCTTCTCTTAAAAACGGAAAGACCTGGGTGACTGAAAACGGCACTTTCAATGAGGTGTGATATGTTTCTGTTTCTTGGTGGCGATGTCACTGTGCATGAAAAGAATATTATAGGTATATTTGATATTGAAGAATGTTCTGTAAGCAGAATGACTGCGGATTATCTTAATGTGTGTCAGAAAAAAAGAAAAGTGGAGTATGTTTCACTGGATATGCCGAAATCTTTTATAGTTTGTTCTGATAAAACATATATATCCAATGTATCAAATTCCACTATAAACAAAAGAGCTTCAAAAAAATAGAAATTGCCTGTGCAAAAACTATCATGTTTACGCACAGGCTTTATTTTTGCGTTTTTAGAGATTTTAGGTGCTTATACGAGTACCTACTTTTTTATGGCTAAAAATCGATTTTAAGGGCAAAAACGCTTGAAATTTTTTCTGATTTGTGATATACTATATATAATATTAGTGATAATGGAAGAATGTTTTTTTATCACTATAAAAATAATCAGTTTAGTGAAAGGCAAGGGTGACTTGTTTATCCTTGCCCTGTTTATTTCACGGAGGGTAATATGGCAGAAAATGAAAAGGCACTGGACGTCAACTATGGCGCCGATGATATTCAGGTCTTAAAGGGACTTGAAGCGGTAAGAAAGCGTCCCGGTATGTATGTCGGTTCTTCAGGTGAGGGCGGTCTGCATCATCTTGTTTATGAGATCGTAGATAACTCTATTGATGAGGCACTGGCAGGTTACTGTACCGAGATAGACGTTTCTATTCTTCCCGATAACGTTATCCGTGTTATAGATAACGGTCGTGGTATTCCTACTGCAATCAATCATGCAGAAGGCATATCTGCAGCTACTGTCGTATTTACCATACTCCATGCAGGCGGTAAGTTCGGTGGTGGCGGATATAAAGTAGCAGGTGGTCTGCACGGCGTAGGTGCATCTGTAGTTAATGCGCTGTCCGAATGGCTGGAAGTAGAGATCCACGATGGAAAGAATGTTCATTTCCAGCATTTCGACCGTGGTGAATATACAGAACAAATTAAGATCATTGGTGAGACTGATCACACCGGTACTCAGGTAACTTTCAAGCCTGACTCCGAAATATTCCATACAACAGAGTTCAGATATGATACTTTGCAGGAAAGACTTCGTGAGAAGGCATTCCTGAATGGTGGTCTGAAGATAAATCTTTCTGATCTGCGTGATCCTGAAAATCCTGTGCGTGAGGTAATGCAGTATGAAGGCGGTATTATGAGCTATATCGAATGGCTCAATAAAAAGCGTGGTGCTGATGTTCTGCATCCCGATGTCATCTTCCTGCACGGTGAGATGAATGGTATTGATGTAGAGATCGCATTCCAGTATACCACCGACTTCAACAGTGAAGTATTCCGTTCTTTTGCAAACAACATCCACACAGGTGAGGGTGGTACTCATGAGCTTGGTCTGAAGAAGGCTCTCAGCAAGGTCATCAATGACTATGCTAAGGCTTATAAGGAAGCTAATGAGAAGAATAAGATCAAAAAGGCCACTAAGAAGAAGGAAGATGAGAAGCCTTTCACAGGTTTCAGCGGCGAAGCTATAAGAGAAGCAATCAACGCTATCATTTCCGTAAAGCTTCCTGAATGTGAGTTTGAAGGTCAGACAAAGGGTAAGCTTGGTAATCCCGAGGTACAGCCTGTTGTATATAAGATTGCTACTGAGCAGCTGACATATTATTTTGAAGAGCATCCCGAGACAGCTATGATAATCATGAACAAGGCTATCAATTCTCAGGCTGCCCGTGACGCTGCAAAGCGTGCTATGGAAGCTAAGCGTAAGTCTGTAATGGACAGCAACGGTCTGCCCGGAAAGCTTGCCGACTGCTCTGAATCTGATCCTACAAAGACTGAAATATATATCGTAGAGGGAGACTCTGCGGGCGGCTCTGCCAAGAGCGGCAGAGACAGACGTTTTCAGGCTATTCTGTCCCTCTGGGGTAAGATGCTCAATGTTGAGAAGGCAAGAGCAGATAAGGTATATAATAACGATAAGCTGTCTCCTGTAGTTAAGGCTTTAGGTACAGGTATTGCAGAGGATTTTGATATATCCAAGCTTCGTTACGGCAGAGTAGTTATCATGGCCGATGCCGATGTCGACGGTATGCATATCAGAACGCTGCTGCTGACATTCTTCTTCCGTTTCATGCGTCCTCTGCTGGAACAGGGACATGTATACTGTGCTCAGCCTCCGCTGTTTAAGGTATGGAGAGGCAAGCAGGTAAGATATGCATTCTCCGACGAGGAAAGAGATCAGTATATTGCTGAGCTTATGGGTGAGAATCCTAATGCTAAGGTAGATGTACAGCGCTATAAAGGTCTTGGTGAGATGGATCCCGATCAGCTCTGGGAGACTACTATGAATCCTGAGACCCGTACGATGCTTCGTGTAAGTGTTGAGGATGCTGCAAAGGCTGATGAGATCATGACTATACTCATGGGCGATAAGGTAGAGCCTCGCCGTGAGTTTATTGAAAAGAATGCAAAGCTGGCAGTAAATCTCGATATCTGATCAATAAGGAGTGATATTTGTGCCGGGACTTATTCCTGATTTCGGTAGTATGAATGATGAAATCATGGCGCCGGAGCCTCTTCTTAGTTTCTGCTATGACAATACTCTTGAAGAGATAGATGGAGCTTTGAAATCCTATCAGCAGAAGTTCGGTACAAAAAGACGTGCCGTTTTGCTGATAGCATATTGTATACTTACAGTGGCAGCTATCGTTCTGATAATTATGGATCATGACAACATATTTCCGTATGCTGCGCTCGTGTTCTGTATATTCAATCTCTATTTCAATCTTACTGATAAGAAAAGAATGAGAAAGAAGATAATCGAGGCTATCAAGGATACAAATCCTGAAGATTATACAGCTACGGTATATGATGATAAGATCGAGATAGATACAATTATCAAGCCTAAAGAAAATGAGATAAAAATGGATGAGGAGAATGACGAAGATATTGAAAATATCGCTCCCATCAAAAGTGTTTTCATATTTGGCACTGATATGCTGGATTTTGCTGAGAATGAAGATTCTCTGCTGCTGATAGCCGCAAGACGTCAGACATATTGCTTCCCTAAACGCTGTCTTACAAAGGATCAGGAGGACAAGCTCCGTGACATCCTTACTGAAAAGACAGAAATGTGATTTGACTTTTTACTGGGATATATAATATATCTCAAGGAGGAAAAATGGATATTGATTTCAGTTCAGAAAAGCTTATAAATATCGACCTTGAGGAGACTATGAAGGATTCCTTCATACAGTACGCAATGTCGGTAATTACATCCAGAGCGCTACCTGATGTGCGTGATGGTCTGAAGCCTGTTCACAGACGTATAATCTATACGATGAATGAGGCAGGCAATACCTCAGATAAACCTACCCGTAAGTGTGCGTACACTGTCGGTGAGGTGCTGGGTAAATATCATCCCCACGGTGACGCTTCTGTATACGATGCACTTGTTCGTCTGGCGCAGGATTTCTCTCTGCGTTATCCGCTGATCCAGGGTCAGGGTAACTTCGGTTCTGTGGACGGTGACCCTGCCGCTGCTTACCGTTATACTGAGGCTAAGCTTGCTAAGATCTCGGATGAGATGATCCGTGATATCAACAAGAAGGTCGTTGATTTTACAACAAACTACGATGATAAGCTGCAGGAGCCTGTTGTACTGCCTTCCCGTTTTCCTAATCTGCTGGTAAACGGTAGTAATGGTATTGCTGTAGGTATGGCTACAAATATTCCTCCCCATAATCTCGGAGAGGTAATTGACGCTATCCTGCTTATGATAGAGGATCCCGAGGCTACTATTGAGGATATCATGACCAAAATTCAGGGTCCTGATTTCCCAACCGGCGGTATTATCATGGGTTACAGCGGCATCCGTTCCGCATACTACACAGGTCGTGGCAAGATAATTCTGCGTGGCAGAGCTGAGATCGTTGAGGAGAATAACCATACAAGGATCATCATCAATGAGATTCCGTATATGGTGAATAAGGCTCGCCTGCTTATGAGTATCGGCGATCTGGTGCGTGATAAGCGTATCGAGGGTATCTCTGTTGTTCGTGATGAGTCTGACAGAAACGGTATGCGTATCGTTATTGAACTCAAACGTGATGCAAATGCAAATGTAGTGCTGAATAAGCTGTATTCCTATACTCAGCTTCAGGATACTGTCGGCGTTATCATGCTTGCACTGGTGGATGGTCAGCCTAAGATACTTCCTCTGCGTGATATGTTGCAGCAGTATCTCAATTTCCAGGTCGAGGTCGTTACAAGACGTACAAAGTATGATCTCGAAAAGGCGCAGGAACGTGCGCATATCCTTGAAGGTTTCTTACTGGCTATTGATTTTATTGATGAAGTTATCGCAATAGTACGTCACAGTAAGACTCTGCAGGAGGCTAAGGAGCGTCTTGTAGAGCGTTTCAAGAATGTTGATGTTTCAAAATCGGGACTTTTCCCGACAGGAACATATTCTCTTACCGAGGTTCAGGCTGATGCTATCGTTCAGATGCGTATCGGTCAGCTGACAGGTATGGAGGAATCCAAGATTGCAGACGAACTGGGTGAGAAGAGAGAGCTGATCGCAGAATATATGTCTCTGCTTTCTGATAATGGAAAGATGCTTCACCAGATTGGTACAGAGCTTGAAGCTATCAAGAAGAAGTATAATGATGCAAGAAGAACTTCTATCGAGCCTGTAAGCGGTGAGGTGGACATTGAGGATCTTATCCCTGTAGAGGATTGCGTTGTTACTTATACAAATATCGGCTACATCAAGCGTCAGCCTGTGGAGATATACAATATACAGAAGCGTGGCGGTCGTGGTGTTTCGGGTATGAAGCAGCGTGATGAGGATTTTGTGGAAAATATGTTTATTTCTTCCAGCCACGAAAATATTCTCTTCATCACAAATCAGGGTAATATGCACCGTATCAAGTGTTATGAGATACCTGAGGGCGGCAGACAGTCCCGTGGCATGAATATCGTAAATCTGCTTCAGCTTAATGAGGGTGAGCAGGTTGCTGCGATGATGACCACCAATAATTTCGCTGATAACAAGTATTTCATCTGCATCACTAAGAAAGGTATCGTCAAGAGAACAAATCTTTCTGAATATAAGAATATCCGTAAGAGAGGTCTGCGTGCCATCACTGTTGCAGAGGATGATGAGATAGTATCTGCATTCCTTACAGAAGGTGATTGCACAATTCTTGTTGCTACAAGATACGGTATGTCTCTCAGATTTGATGAGACTAAGGTAAGACCGCTCGGACGTGGTGCAAGAGGCGTTCGTGCTATCAAGCTGCGTGATGAAGATTATGTAGTTGGTGCAACAAAGATATTCGACGATCAGGCAACTATCCTGACTGTAACAGATAAGGGTATGGGTCGTCGCTGTGCAATCAGCAGCTATCGTCTGCAGAACAGAGGCGGTTTCGGTCTGAAGAACTATCCTGTAAGTGATGAAAAGGGTTATGTATGCGGAATAAGAACTCTCGGTCCTGATGATGATGTTATCCTTATCAGCACAGATGGTGTTATCATCCGTTTCCGTGCAAATGATCTGCGTACTATGGGCAGACCTGCTTCCGGTGTACGAGTAATGCGTCTGGGTGAGGACAGCAGAGTTGCTTCCTTCACCAGAACTGCACATGACGAGGATGAGGAAACAGCAGAGATCGAAAAGGTATCCGATGAGGAGATTGCAGCTTCTCTCAGTGCAGAGGCAAGCGAGGTCGTAGAGCCTGATGTGGAGCCTAACGACGATGAGGAAGCTGAGGCACAGGCTGAAGCTCCTGCTGATGATGAAGAATAATTAAATATCTGCGCCCGGGCAGGGGAAACCCATGTTCGGGCGTGTTTTCTGATTGTTCCATGTGGAACAAATGAAATAATATGTCGAAAGGAAGATGACCGATGACAACAGGATATACTCTTGAAGAGTATGATGTTGTGGTTATAGGAGCAGGTCATGCGGGCTGCGAGGCTGCTCTTGCAGCTGCAAGACTTGGAATGAAAACTGCGATATTCACACTGTCGCTGGATTGTATTGCAAATATGCCGTGTAATCCATGTATCGGTGGCTCGGCTAAAGGTCAGATAGTGTGCGAGATAGATTCCCTTGGTGGCGAGATGGGTAAAGCGGCAGATGCTACTTTTATTCAATCCCGTATGCTGAACAGGGGAAAGGGTCCTGCTGTACACAGTCTGAGAGTTCAGAGTGACCGCAATAAATACCATTTGTACATGAAGAAGTGTCTGGAGAATACACCAAATCTGTATATAAAGCAGGCAGAGGTTGTATCTGTTGATGTGGAGGATGGACGAATAACAGCAGTGCGCACAAAGCTTGGTGCAGTTCATCCTTGTAAAGCTGCGATAATTACAACGGGAACTTATCTGAATGGTAAGATACACATCGGCGAGCTGAATTATGAGGCAGGCCCTGATAATGTTCTTCCGTCTACAGGTCTTACAGAATGTCTGAAAGAGCTTGGTTGCACCATGCGTAGATTCAAGACAGGTACTCCTGCTCGAGTGCATAAGCGTTCTATCAATTTTGATGTACTGGAAAAGCAGGTCGGTGATGACGATATTATCCCGTTTGCATTTGATAATGAGAAGAAGCTTGAGAATATCGTAGACTGCTACGTTTCCTACACAAATGCTGAGACTCATAAGGTCATTCTTGATAATCTGCACAGGTCTCCGTTATATTCAGGAAGGATAGAGGGTGTTGGGCCTCGTTATTGCCCGAGCATTGAGGATAAGATAGTGCGATTCAAGGAAAAGGAGCGTCATCAGCTGTTTCTGGAGCCTATGGGTCTTGATACTGATGAATATTATGTTCAGGGCATGAGTTCCTCACTTCCTGAGGATGTGCAGCTGAAATTCATGCGCACGATCAAGGGTCTTGAAAATGTAGAGATAATGCGCCCTGCATATGCTATCGAATACGATTGCTGTGATCCGCTCGAGCTTCTTCCTACACTTGAATTTAAGAAGATATCAGGTCTTTACGGTGCAGGTCAGTTCAACTGCACTAGTGGTTATGAGGAAGCTGCTGCACAGGGTATAATTGCAGGGATAAATGCAGCGAGAAAGATCACAGGTGATGAGCCAGTCATACTTGACAGGGCATCCAGCTATATCGGAACACTTATTGATGATCTTGTTACAAAGGGATGCACTGAGCCATACAGAATGATGACGTCACGCAGTGAATATAGATTGATCTTACGTCAGGATAATGCAGCAGAGAGATTGTTACCAATTGGACATGATGTAGGACTTGTTTCTCATGAACGATATCAGCGTTTTATAGATGAGCAAAAGCTTGTTGATGATGAGCTTGAAAGAATTAGAAAGACTTCAATACAGCCGTCTGAAGAATTAAATGCTATGCTTGTTGATAAAGGTTCAACCCCAATTTCTAATGGTATGCGAATGATGGATATACTTAAAAGACCTCAGATAGCGTATGAGGACCTTGCAGGATTTGACCCAGACCGTCCAAAACTGAAATATTCGCTTGTGAATAAGATAGAGATCGAACTGAAGTATTCAGGTTATATCAGAATACAGCAGGAGCAGATTGATAAGATGCGAAAGCTGGAAACAAAGCTTTTACCGCAGGATGTTGATTATAAAACTATAAAAGGTCTTCGTCTTGAGGCACAGGAAAAGCTTAATAAATTCAAGCCGTTAAATGTAGGTCAGGCTGGAAGAATATCCGGCGTAAATCCTGCTGATGTATCTGTATTGCTTATTTGGCTTGCCGGAAAGGGGCGCGAAAATGGACAGAATTAAGTAAAGTCGGATCGTAGCCATGTCGT
>JAZSGG010000139.1:0-5250 GCA_045532595.1 Oscillospiraceae bacterium
TGACCTGCTGGAGCTTTCCTTTTTCGTTCGGCTTTGCTGAACATCGTGACCAGAGCGAACTACTGCTGACGACAGCCTTTGGAACTGGTCTGTGGAGCGGGTAACGGTGTTCGCTGGCGGGAAGATGAGATTCAGGTTTAAGAATGGAATGGAGATATAGTGTCAAGGCGCGAGGCGGTGCCTTTATGAATAGCATACTTGAAGAACTGTGGTACGGCAATGTTTGTCCGAATGCCGAGTGTCGTGAAACAACGAAAGAGGCGAAGTAGCTGTTGGGTTATATTTCTGACCACTATGATAGCCTGCAATCAACACTCACAAGCGAGCAAAAGGAGATGCTTGAAAAATTCACAGATTGTAACGCCGAGCTTACGGATATAAACGAGCGCGAGATATTCGTATATGCGTTCAAGCTCGGAGCTAGGATCGCAATTGAAATGTTGAGTCTGGATATCTGATAAGCAGAAAAGAGGTGCATAATGCACCGCTTTTGCTCTTTACTCGTGGCTATATCAGTCGTTAAGCTATCGTATTTTCTCGATAACAATACCGATAATTTCTCTCATAGTCGGGTGCATTTCAGGGGCGTATTCAGTTGCTGTCACAATGCTGATTGCCGAAATTATATTTGTTATCATATTGCTTTTTGAAGTGCGTATGTTTATGCAGGAATAAGTCCTTATCTGAACAAAGAGGATCAATTCCGATTTATCACAGAAAGTTGCAAATGGATTTGCCGAATGCAGCTGTGTTGCTTTTTGGGGATGGTTGTGGTATAATTGATTTTAATATACATAACCATATTTTGTATGTTTGGTAAAAGCAAAATTATAATTTATTGATTTGGAGATATATGCTATGATAACAGATACTTTTGAGAATTTATCAGAAGAGATCATTAAGGTTACTCGCAACGATAATGCGATTAAGGTGGATGCTTGTATTCTCACTTTTTCTCATGTGATTTTAAAATATGTTTTAGAAAATTATGAGTGCAAAAAAATCGGAGATCTATTCTCTTCTAATGGTGCGAATCCGATTTATGGATTTGAGTACGAGAACAGATATTTTGCTGTATATATGTCTTATGTCGGAGCGCCTGCATGCGTGGCAGATATAGAAGACACCATGTCGATTATCAATACGGATAAATATGTTGTTTTTGGCGGCTCTGGATGCTTGAATAAAGAGATTGCACGCGGAAAGATTATGGTGCCCACTGAGGCTTATCGCGACGAAGGCACCTCGTATCATTATGCATCCGCTTCGGACTATATTGAAATCAAAAATGCTGGTGTGGTAGCTGAGTTCATGGAAACAGCAGGCTTGCCTTATGTCACGGGAAAAACCTGGACAACAGACGCAGTGCATAGAGAAACCAGGGCAAATTTTGAAAAGCGCAAAGCAGACGGTTGCATTTCTGTCGAAATGGAATGTGCATCTGTTCAAGCAATGTGTGATTATAGAAAACTTAATTCCTACTTCTTTTTTACTTGTGGCGATTTGTTAGATGCACCAAAGTGGGATGAACGAATGAAGAAAAATCAAGTTAAACATACACAACATGATTCAGGGCATTTCGATATAGCTCTTGAACTGGCTCGTTATATTGTGGAATAAAGGTATTGATAAACCCCAGATCACCAATCACCTGTATTCAAGCCTCCCCCCATTATAACGGATGCGGTATTGTTTTCTGTTGTGTGGTGTGGTATAATGAGTTCAATATATAATAATTTGAAAACCGTTGGCATCAAACCGTTTCGTAATAAGGAGAACGATATATGAAAAATATTACAGATATGCTCAAAATATACGAGGTTTCAAAAATATGGAAAGAGGCAGCATATAACTTTGCGTTCTGGGATAAGATCGATATCGACTGGGACGAGGAGTACAGAAAGGCGCTCACGAGAGTTCTAGAAACTAATAATCTGTATGATTATTACATGGAGCTGAGCCGTTTTGTTGCACTTCTTGGTGACGGACACACAGGGGTCAATATGCCAATGGAGCTTATACAGGATCCCGAGTATTTTTCTATGCTTCCTGTGCAGCTTTGGAAATTTGACAATGAAATTACTGTACTTAATGTCACAGAGGATCTGAAGGAGAGTGTCCCGTTGTACAGCGTCTTGAAAAAGGTGGACGGGATCAACGCAGATGACTATATCAGAGAGCATTGTTATCCGTATATATGGCATGGTAATGAAGCAGCGTGCGGTCTTGCGGCTATGAACGGGCTTATGTTCGGAAAGCGTGGAAGCGGTGCTGTTTTTACATTTGAGAAGGATGGCATACAGTCCGATATCCACCTTGAAAGAGATGATCCCTCAGAATTGGCGTGGAGTATAACGGATTTCTCAGCTGAGCAGGATAATACTCAAAGGCTCCTCAGCAGTTCGGACGTACATAAGGTATACATAACAGCTGATAATATAGCTGTGATAAGGATGACTACATTTGAAGATCATTCTATGTGCGAAAAGATCTATGAGGATTATGACGAGCTTAGCAAGGCCTCAGGCTATATCATAGATGTCAGAGGAAACAGCGGCGGCAACAGTGCCAATGCCGACAGGATCGCGTCTTTGTTTATCAAGGGAGAATTCAGGAGCTGCTTCGCAGAAACTCAGCTGTATGAGCCTACATATAAAGCGTGGTCGTTGTTCAGAGAGGATTTCAAAGGTCTGTCGCTTGAGGAGCTGCAGGAAAAATACGCCGATGACGAGGAAAGCATAAAGACCTGCAGGATGGGCAGAAATATGTTTTATGTAAAAGAAAATGGCGATGTAGTTTCTGATAACGCTCCGGGTAAACTTAACGGTCCGATAGTAGTTCTGATGAACGAGTATACAGTATCTGCGGCAGAGGATTTCGTTGATGTGATGAAGATGTATACCGATGCGGTGTTTGTAGGTACCAACACAGCAGGAACGAGCGGACAGCCTTTGTTTGAACAGCTGGAAAGCGGTGGCTCTTTCCGTATTTGTACGCGCAGGTGCATTGCTCAGAATGGTGAGGATATCTACAACAAAGGATTTGCTCCTGATGTAAGAATAGCCCAGTCAGCTGAAGATTTCGCGTCAAGGCGTGATATAGCAATGGAAAAGGGATTGGAAATAATAAAGAAGAGCTGTAAATAAGAATAGATATTCCAATTTGTTTACAGAAAAAAGCCAAAAACCGGGTCGATACAGTCATGTATTAAGAAGTACGATCTAAATATAAGAGATCATTTTGTCACAGAGAAAGTGTAAAATGCGTTTTACTTTTCCATTCGTGCGTGTTATTATTGAAACATATCCCTTGTCTGCTATCGCAGACATACGGCTTGCGTCGTTTCGCGGAGTATTCGCTCCGCAGTCATGCTATAATATGAAAAAAACGAAAGGACTTTACCACCATGAAGATAAACGATAACTGGCGTATGCTGTATAACGGAAAGGAATACGCCTGCGGAGATATTCCGATATCCTGCCTTACTACGCTGAGAAACGTAGGAGAAGCTCCCGATTTCTATGTGGGAGAAAACCAGTACGCAGCAGCGGAATTATGCAGAACAGGCTGCTCATTTGTTACGGAATTTACTGCGCCCGAATGTGATTCACCTTGTCTTGTCTTTTACGGAGTGGATACCATAGCAGATATCATCCTCAATGGCGAGGTGATAGGTCATTGCGATAATATGCACCGCACCTGGCGTTTTCCGCTGAAGGGTGAGCAGCTGCATGAAACCAACACTCTGGAGGTGCGTATAGCCTCGCCCATGGAGTATGTGGAGCGTGCAGCAAAGGAGCGCCCCATCTACGGAGTGGACAGCACAGTTGAAGGCTTTCCGCATATCCGTAAGGCACATTATATGTACGGCTGGGACTGGGGTGCAGTTATCCCGGATATGGGAATATTCCGTGATGTGGAGCTGCGTGAAAGCGTATACGAGCTTCGTACCGACATAAAGCAGATATTCTCCGAAGACTATTCGCACCTTACGTTTGAGGTAACTCCTGTTTTGTGTGCGGCGGAAAACGGCACATCAAAGCCCGTGGAAAGCTCTGAGCCTGTCAGTGTATCCATCCTCGGCATGACAAAGGAGACCGTTTGCGGCAAGCCTGCTGTGTTTGAGATAGATTCCCCCGAATTGTGGTATCCGAGAGGCTACGGAGAGCAGCCTCTGCATGAGCTTTCGCTCACCGCTCATACAGAGCATGGGGAGATAACTGCCTGCATGAATGTGGGCTTTCGCAGCGTGACTCTCAGCCGTGAGCCTGACAGTCACGGCGGACGTGAATTCTGCTTTGTCGTAAACGGAGTGAAGATATTCGTCCGCGGCGCAAATTACATTCCGCAGGACAATCTGCTGCCACTGGTAACGGAAAGGCGCACTGAAAAGCTTCTTCGCGATATGTGCGAGGCAAACTGCTGCATGGTGAGAGTATGGGGCGGCGGCTACTATCCCGAGGACTTTTTCTTTGATATCTGCGACCGTCTTGGTCTGCTGGTGTGGGAGGACTTCATGTTTGCCTGCGCAGCATACGATTTCAGCGATGAGCAGCTTAAGGGCGTATATTATGAGTGCCTTGACAATATCTGCCGCCTGAAGAATCATCCCTCACTTGCGCTGTGGTGCGGCAACAATGAGATAGAGTCCATGTGGGAGGGCTGGGGAGTTCCCCACGATCCCGAGGCTAAGGAGTGCTATCGCAAGCTGTTTGAGTACGGAGTGATACCGCGTGCGCTCGAAAGCTGTAACACAGACCTGTTCTACTGGCCGTCCTCTCCCAGTACAGGCGGAGGCGTTTACGAGGGCAGCGAGTGCTTTAAAAACAGCTCTACCACACATCTTGGTGATAGTCACTACTGGGATGTATGGCATAATTTCAAGCCGATAGAGGAGTTCAGAAAGCATACTCATCGTTTCTGCTCGGAGTTCGGTTTTGAGTCGCTCCCCGATGTAAAGACTACCATCCACTTCTCGGAGAGCGAGAATGCAAACATCTGTTCAAACGTTATGGAGGCCCATCAGAAGTGTACCCTCGGCAACGAAAAGCTGATGTTCTATATAGCTCAGATGTGCCATATCCCCCCTACTATGCGCGGAATGACCTATGCCTCACAGCTTGTTCAGGCTGAGTGCATCCGCTGCGATGTGGAGCATCTTCGTCGCAATCGTGGTATCAGCATGGGCGCGCTGTACTGGCAGGTGAACGACTGCTGGCCTGTTATCTCCTGGTCGAGTATAGATTATTT
>JAZSGG010000088.1:0-85399 GCA_045532595.1 Oscillospiraceae bacterium
TGCAGCGGAGATACCCTGACCGAGAGAGCCTGTGCTCATATCAACGCCGGGAACCTTGCCCTTTACGGGGTGACCCTGAAGTCTGGAATCGATCTTGCGGAGAGTCTTAAGCTCCTCAACGGGGAAAAAGCCTCTGTGTGCAAGGCAGGCATACAGTGCGGGAGCGGTGTGTCCCTTGGAAAGCACCAGTCTGTCACGATCTGCCATTTCGGGATTTGCGGGGTCAACATTCATTCTGTTCATGTACAGATAAGTCAGAGTATCAGCAACGGAAAGAGAGCCGCCGGGATGTCCCGCCTTTGCGTTATAAACGCCCTCGATCACGCCCATTCTGACCTTTGTTGCAGCTATTTCAAGCTGCTTTTTCAGCTGTTCGTCCATGTTTAGTCCTCCTGTGTTTTATAAATCGGTAATCCGATATTTCTTCCTCTAATATTATACAGCGAAACACAATAATAGTCAAGACTTACAATGTATCTTATTCAAATTATGATACTCAACTATATCTTACCGCATTGCCTGCATCAACAGCTACTATAAAAAGCAAAAGCACGATGATTGAAACAATTATCAATGCCGCTTCTCCTTTGCTGCGGAATATCGGTTTCGTCTTTTCAAGCTTTAACTTCATCTTGGTATGCACTGTTCTGCCGCAAATACCGCACCGATGCATCTTCTGTCCTGTATATGCAGGTCTTATTATCTGGTTGCCGCAATAAGGGCAATGCTCAGTAAAGTCGGGAAAATACATACATGTTCCTTTCTTCACTTCATATCACACAGATATCCCACGCCGTATTCGTAATCGCCGTCCGAGAACATCGGGTCAACGCCCCATGCGGCTGCGATATTTATCACGGACTCCTCATCGGGGAACTCCACGCTCTCCCAGTCTTCATCGTCCGTCTGAATGAACCTGTCAAAGCCAAGATCATGCTCCTCAGACGTGATATTGCCCTTATTAAGGTACACCTCGCCGCTCTCGCCAAGCCAGCCATAGCCACGGGATAGCTCACCGTAAACGAACTTCGCCCAGCAGTGGAAATCCACCACACGCTCCGTTACGAAGCACTGCATTTCCGAGAAGTATTTTGCATACTGAGCGAGTGAATTTATCTCACTCTCAGCGTCTGCGCCCTGAAATGTATCATATCCGACCACCAGTACATATCCCCTCACCACAGGAGATACGAACACCTTATCACCGATCTGCGCCATTCCGCTCGACCAGTTGGCGGGTACGGAATTTTTCAGACCCAGCAGCAGTATCACCTGCTCGGGAGTGGTGTCCTTTATGCACAGCCAGCTTGATTTGTAGCCAAAGGGCTGCGGCTTATCAGGAAATGCATCAGGCATCACCTGCACAGCTGCTTTCGGCTGTGGCTGCGCTGCCTGCATACGAGGCACTTCAACTGCTTTATTTTTCTTCTTTTTCTCCTCTCGGAAGCTGGATATTATGCTTATTATCACCGAACCAAACCACACTGCTGCCCACAGGTAATTCTGCGGTCCGTTGCCCGTCACGGCAAGCAGATAATATGCAATGCCCAGAAACAGCCTTACACCAAGAAGCACCCACCAGTTGGTGAGTATTTTAAAGATTTTCGACATACTTAATTATCTCCGCCATTGCGCCGCTGTTGTTATCGCACACCACAAGGTCAGCCGCCGCCTTGACAGTCTCCTGTGCCGAAGCTACAGCAACGCCCAGATCAGCCTTCTGTATCATTGCGAGATCGTTCATATAGTCGCCTGCGGCAACGGAATAGAATCCACGCACGCCGAGCTTTTCCTTCAGCATACGGAAGCCTGTGGACTTATCCACACCCTCAGGCAGGCACTCGTAATATACAGGAGCAGAACGCACCCACTGTGCCTGCTGCATATCAGAGGCTTCAATGTAACGCTGTATCTCGTCCATTTTTTCAGGCTCGTGAGCCAGCAGCACCTTCAGCCAGCCGCTTTCGGGCAGCTCGTCAATGGTGCAGGGATGGGGCGGAATGCCCTCCAGTGCAAGGTGGTCAAGCTCTGTCTGATTAAGAAAGGGCGTATATATAGTCTGCTCGTGAAGCACCTCGATGCCGAGATCAGGAAACTGCTCATGCAGCCTGCGGATGTAATCCCTTGCGTGCATGCCTATCTCGCACTGCCACACGAATTTTTCTTCTGTGAAATCATAAATCGCAGCGCCGTTGAATACCACGGCAGGGATATCTATTCCCAGCTTCCTGACGATGCTTCTCGCCATGCCGCAGCCACGTCCCGTTGCAACGGTAAACCATCCGCCGCCTGCCACAAAACGCTGTATCGCTTCAAGATCCTGCGGCAGTATCTGCTTATCGTCCGTAAGCAGTGTGCCGTCAAGATCGGTCATTATAATTACCTGACTGAAATCCATTTTAGTCCTCTATCGTTTTCAGAAATTTTGTGAAATACTCGGGCAGCTCGCTCTCGAACTCCATGTACTCGCCTGTTCTCGGATGCACGAAGCCGAGCTTCTTTGCGTGCAGGCACTGACCCTCGAGCCACTTCGGCTTGCCGTTGCCGTACACCTCGTCACCTGCCACGGGATTGCCCTTGTACGCCATGTGTACTCTTATCTGATGTGTGCGGCCTGTTTCAAGCCTTACACGCAGATGGGTATATCCTGCATATCTCCGCAGCACGAAATAGTGCGTTACCGCCTCACGGGAGTTTTCAAGGGTTACGCACATCTTCTTGCGGTCGTTCTTGCTTCTGCCTATGGGGGCGTTCACAGTGCCGTCCTCTTTTACCGCACCGCACACCACTGCCTCATACTCACGGGTGAAGCTGTGATCCTTTATCTGCTCGGAAAGACCGATATGCGCAAGATCATTCTTTGCAACCATCAGCAGTCCGCTGGTGTCCTTGTCGATGCGGTGGACTATTCCCGGGCGTATCTCGCCGTTTATGCCCGAAAGACTTTCGCCGCAATGGAACATCAGTGCATTCACGAGAGTGCCGCTGTAATGTCCTGCCGCAGGATGCACCACCATGCCCTTAGGCTTGTTCACCACCAGCAGGTCGTCATCCTCATACACTATCTCTAGCGGGATATCTTCGGGGAGGATATCCACACTCTGCGGCTCAGGCAGCTGTATCTCTACCACTGCGCCAGCCTTCGGCGTGTCCTTTTTATTGGCAGACTTGCCGTCAACCGTCACCGCACCTTCCTCAATGAGGCGTGCCGCAGCGCTTCGGGAAAGCTCAGTGTTGTCCGCAATGAGCTTGTCAAGCCTTGCTCCGCCCTGTGCAATTATCTCAATCGTTTCCATCGTCTGTCAACTCGTTATCTTCAGTATCAGTTGTGGTCTGCGCCTTTGCCGCACGCTTTTCAGCGATCTCATCAAGAATTACCAGTACGCACAGCAGTATTCCGCCGCATACTGCGCAGATATCCGCAAAATTGAATATAGCAAAATTAATGATGCGCACGTCGATGAAATCCACCACCAGTCCATCATTGAACAGCCTGTCGATAAGATTTCCCACGCCGCCTGCGATTATCAGCGAAAAGGCTATGATATACGGCAAGGTGCGCACTTTCTTCAGCACCATAGCACACAGCATTGCGCCCATCATGAGCGAGGTGACGCATATAAGCATGCTCGTCTGTCCTCCGAACATACTGAACGCCGAGCCATCATTAAGGTAATAGGAGAGATTCAGCACCTGAGTATCTCCGAACTTTATCAGATGGATAGACTCATGCAGCTCCATCTTCCACTGGGAATCCGCAACGAGCCACTTTGTAAGCTGGTCTATTCCCACCAGCACAGCCGCCATCAGCAGGCCGCATATCACCATGATATTCACCTTTTTATCGGTGAGAGCTTTATTATCTTTCAATCAGAAACTCCTCTAAACAAACAGAAAGGGGAAGGGGTTAGCCCCTCCCCCTATTTTTTTTACTTCAGGTTGAGCATTACTGCTGCGCAGCGTGCGCACAGGGACGGATGCTCAGCTACAGAGCCTACGGTCTTATCGTGGCTCCAGCAGCGCTCGCACATCGCACCTGCTGCCTTCTCAACTGTTACGGAAACGCCCTCAACAGCGCCCTTGAACTCACCCTCGCCTGTTTCTACTGTTACATAGGAAACACCGAATACGGATGCAAGCTCAGTGTAAGCGGAAAGCTCTGCAACGGTCTTTTCGTCAGCATACAGCTTAACGCCTGCGTCAAGTGCCTTACCGATAACGCCTGCGGTTCTCTTCTCCTCGAGAGCCTTCAGAACGTCGTCACGAACAGCGTGGATGCGGCTCCACTTAGCCTCGAACGCCTCATCAACGGTAACGCCTGTCTTTTCAGCCATTGTGTTGAAGGGAACGCCACGCAGATCGTCTGTAGACTTGTGAGGCATGAACTGCCAGATCTCGTCTGCAGTAAATGTCAGGATAGGAGCGATCAGCTTTACGAGAGAATCGAGGATGATGTACATTGTAGTCTGTACAGCCTTTCTCTCCTCACTCTTCTCAGCGGAGCAATACAGTGTATCCTTAACGATATCCAGATAGAAGTTGGACATATCTACAACACAGAAGCTGTGAATAGCGTGGTATGCGAGGTAGAAGTCGAAGCTCTCGTAGGATGCTCTTACCTTCTCAGTAACAGCGTCCAGACGGGACAGCGCCCACTTGTCGATATCGCTCAGCTTATCCAGAGCAACCATCTCGGTGTCAGGATTGAAGCCGTCACCGTTGCCGAGGTTACCGAGGATGAATCTTGCTGTGTTTCTGATCTTTCTGTATGCCTCGGACAGCTGCTTGAGCATATCCTGAGATACTCTCATATCATTATGGAAGTCAAGGGATGCGACCCACAGACGGAGAACATCCGCACCGTACTGGTTGATAACCTCCTCGGGGAGGATAACGTTGCCCTTGGACTTATGCATCTGCTCGCCCTTGCCGTCAACTACCCAGCCGTGGGTGCAGACAGCCTTATAGGGAGCTACGCCTGTTGTAGCAACGGATGTCAGCAGGGAGGACTGGAACCAGCCTCTGTACTGATCGCAGCCTTCGAGATACAGGTCAGCGGGCCAGCTCAGCTCAGGACGCTCCTGCATAACAGCAGCGTGAGTTACACCGGAATCGAACCATACGTCGAAGATATCCATTTCCTTACGGAACTTGCCGCAGCCGCACTCGCACTTTACATCAGCAGGGATGAACTCGGATGCATCCTTGCTGTACCATGCATCGGAGCTTTCTGCTCTGAACAGGTCGGCAGTTGCCTTGATAGTTGTATCGTTGATAATGGTAGCGCCGCAGTCCTCGCAGTAGAGCATGGGGATCGGAACGCCCCATCTTCTCTGACGTGAGATGCACCAGTCGGAACGCATGGAAACCATGTTCTTGATACGCTCCTCGCCCCACTCAGGGATCCACTGTACGCCCTCGATAGCCTTGATAGCCTCATCCTTGAACATATCAACGCTGCAGAACCACTGGTCTGTAGCACGGTAGATGATAGGCTCATGGCAGCGCCAGCAGTGAGGATAGGGGTGGACGATCTTCTGCATAGCCAGCAGAGTGTTGTCGTCCTCCAGACGCTGTGCGATCACCTTGTTTGCATCGCCGGTCTTGAGACCCTCAAAAGGACCTGCCTCATTTGTGAGGATACCCTTCTCATTTACGGGAACTACGATATCGAACATTCCCTTATACTTCATGCAGACCTCAAAGTCCTCCACACCGAAGCCGGGAGCTGTATGAACGCAGCCTGTACCGCTGTCGAGTGTAACGTGGTCGCCCACGATAACAGGGGACTTTCTGCCCATGAAGGGGTGATCTGTCTCGATAAGCTCCAGCTCGGCGCCTGTGAAGCTGCCTACTGTGGAGTACTTGGAAATTCCTACAGCGTCCATAACTGTGGAAACAAGATCTGTTGCCATCAGCAGGTACTCGCCATAGGACTTGCTCTCCTCATCCTCAACCTTTACGAAGGTGTACTCATAATTGGGACCGAGGCAGATAGCGAGGTTTCCGGGCAGTGTCCATGTGGTGGTAGTCCAGATAACTACATACGCCTTGGAAAGATCAATGCCCAGATCGTCAAACTTACCCTTGCTGTCAGCAAGAGGGAACTTTACATAGATGGAGTAGCAGGGATCATCCTGGTACTCGATCTCAGCTTCTGCGAGGGCGGTGTTACAGTCTGCGCACCAGTAAACGGGCTTCAGACCCTTGTAGATGTAACCCTTCTTTGCCATCTCGCCGAATACCTCTACCTGCTTAGCCTCGAAATCAGGCTTGATGGTGAGGTAAGGATCATCGAAATCGCCCCATACACCGAGACGCTTGAACTGTGCCTTCTGGTCATCCAGACAGGACAGAGCGAACTCACGGCAGCTCTTTCTCAGAGCAACGGGATCAATAGTGCCGCTGTCAGCGCCGATCTGCTTGATAGCCTTCAGCTCGATAGGCAGACCGTGACAGTCCCAGCCGGGAACAAAATTTGCAGCAAAGCCGGTCATGCTCTTATACTTAACGATGATATCCTTTAAGATCTTATTGAGCGCAGTACCGATATGGATGTTTCCGTTTGCATAGGGAGGGCCATCGTGCAGTGTGTAGGAAGGCTTACCCTTGTTCTTTTCGGAAAGCTGATAATAAATGCGATCCTGCTCCCACTTTGCGAGCATATCAGGCTCTCTCTTGGGGAGGTTGCCCCTCATGGGGAATTCGGTCTGCGGAAGATTAAGTGTGCTGTTAAAATCCTCTGACATGGTGTTATCTCCTTAAAGATTATTTAATTTATATGTAATTATTTGTTCTTACCAAACTGAAGATCGCCGCGGCGCTTCTTTTCGGTGCCTGAATTGAAGAAAGGCAGATCGAATTCGCCTGTCTGTGCAGTATCCTTCTCCATAGGAACGCTCTTGAACGGCTCTTCCTCTGCAGGAGCAGGAGCTGCCTCAGGCTTCTTCGCCTCAGCAGCCTTCTCTGCGGCAGGCTTTGCGATCTTTACATCCTCATCCTCAGCTTCAGCCGCTTCGGGCTTTGCTTCAGGCTTGGAAGCAGGCTTCTGCTGAGCAGCCTTTGCTGCTTCGGCCGCCTTCTTCTGCTTTTCTGCTGCGGCTGCCTTTGCACGCTCAGCCTCACGCTTCTCCACCTCGGCTGCGGCGTTCTTTACGAACTCATTCTCACAAGCCTCAGGCAGTTTATTGATAAGCTCGATCTGAGCCTGATAAGCGGTAATAATACGGTGGCGGTACTCATCTGCTTCCTTGCGTGTCTTCTGGAGAACAGTCTGCTGTATCTCTGTCTGACGCTGCATGAGAGCGTTGATCTCGTCAGCCTTGGTGCGTGCATCCTTGACAAGCTTGTCAGCACGCTCGTTGGACTCCTTGGTCATGCGCTTTGCATAATCGTCAGCGTCCTTTATCATCTTTTCGGATTTCTCCTTGGCATCTGCAAGCTGCTTTGCAACTGCTTCATCGGTCTCCTTCTTCAGCTTGTCAGCTGCAGCCTTGGATTCGCTGATGATCTGGTTACCCTGCTTCTGAGCCATGAGCAGCGCATCCTTCAGAGCGTCCTCATCGTCACGGTATTCACGGATCTTGTCCGCAAGGACCTCAAGCTTTCTCTCCAGCTCGCTCTTCTCCTTCTGGAGCTGAGCAAATTCACTGGAAAGCTCTCTCAGAAATTCATCAACGTCTTCTGTCTTATAGCCGTTGAAAGTTGCCTTTTCAAACCGCCTTGCCAATATGTCCTTTGCATTCATGGGTGTTTCTTCCTTCCTAAATGTGCGAAAATCTTGCGGCGGTCTGTCCCTCAGGAAACCGACCGGCTCTGCCACCTTAGTGTCAGATGTATTTTTCGATTACTATGCGGATCCTGCCCTTGCGGGTCTCTCCGCTGATCTCCGACAGGCGATACCTGCCGTGACCCCGCACCGAGATGACGGTATTTTCCTTTACCTCGGCACTTACATTTAAACATGGAGAAAAGTCCGCATTTACCATGCCCGATTTTACGAGCGATGCGGATCTCTCTCTTGATGTATTCACCGCAGCACTGACTATACAGTCAAGCCGCAGAGAAGATACGGTAGTTTCTATGCGCTGCGTCTGCTGAGAGGGAAGAGGCATAGTTATACCCCTCACACAGCTGACTCCCACCTTTCCTATCTTATCAAGAGCGCAGACAAGCTCTGCAGCGGTCTCGTGAACGAACACCACCGAATAGCCCTCCGCCGTAAGGATATCCCCCACCAGCTCACGCTTTATCTCAAGCGAAAGTATGGCACCGAGAAAATCCCTGTGGGAAAGCACATCACGCTCTCTGTAAGTAAAGGTAAGTGGAACAACAGGAAAAATATCGGACGGCTGAAGCTCAGAGGCATAGGTATCCTCTATAAAGCCGCAGATAACTCTTGCGGCGCCCTCATACCCTCCGAAAAAGCAGGGGCGTCCCTTCACCGAATTGTTCGCCACAACAGCCTCACGCTCATTCAGGAACTGAGAGAATCTCGGAACTCCTGACTTGATGCTCAGCCGCTGAAGATCGGCAATGTGGGCGGAGAGATAGCGCTCCTCCTCATTCAAAAGCGAAAATGCCACTTATCAGTCGAACTGCTCGTACTCTACCAGATCACCCTGAAGGCTTACGTTTCTGGGAGTTACAGTGTATGTGCAGCTTGCGATCTTTTCCATCTTGCCATCAATAACAGCGATAACGCCTGTCATGAAGTCAACGATTCTCATTCTAGCCTCAGCGGTAACATTGTCGAGGTTCAGGATAACGATAGCGTTCTCCTTCAGGAATCTAACTGCTTCCTTCATGATCTCATCATAGTTCTTGGGCTTCAGAACAACAAGTGTTGTGCCGCCGATGGATGCGCCGTGCATGCTGATAACCTTCTCGCTTCTGGGGGAAGAGAACTTGGGAGCAGCAGGCATATCAGCCTCAGCCTCTGTTACAGCGGAAGAGGAAGTGTCTACATACTCCTCGTAATCCTCTGCGTACTCGTCGTCTGCCTGACGGAATCTTGCAAGTAAATCTGTGAATGCCATGATATTTTCCTCCAATTTTTATGTTTTTTGAACCTGTTTTTACAGCAGCTTCATTCGTATGCCGAGCGAACTCGCAGACCATCTGATATGCAATTTCCCTCGGTTATCCGAATGCACTTTCTACAAATCCAGATTCTTATATTCTCTATACCCGAACAGACCTGAGCCTACCCGGATAATTGTGGACCCGTACCTGATGGCTGTCGCATAATCCCCCGACATGCCCATCGAAAGTGTGTCGAATAAAAAGTTGGTGCTGTTTATATTCTGCACCCCGTTGTCCCTGATGTCAAGGAATATCCGCTGCATTGCGGCAAAAACCTCCTCCGAGCATCCGGGCGGCGGTATGGTCATCAGACCTCTCAGCCTGATATTCGGAAGCGCAAGCACCTCTGAACAGAAATCCCGCACGCCCTGCGCCGAGATACCGCCCTTGGTCTCTTCCTCTCCGATATTGACCTCTACCAATATATCCATGACCAGACCGTGCTGCCCTGCCCTGCGGCTTATCTCCTGCGCAAGACGTAAGCTGTCCACAGAATGGATCATTGTGACCTTATCTATAATGTACTTGACCTTATTGGTCTGCAGGCCGCCGATGAAATGCACCTCGGCTTCGGAATAGCTGTCACGCTTGTCCAGAAACTCCTGAACACGGTTCTCACCGAGAAGCTTCGCTCCCAGTGAAACGGCATAGTTGATGCGGTCAGGCGAAACGGTCTTTGTGACCGCCATCAGCCTCACTTCATCCGTTCTGCCTGCGTCAGCCATTGCCTGCTTTATATCTGCGCAGATCCTTTCGTAGCTTTTACGGATATCCTCAAAGCCTGTCTGCGTGTTACTCAATAACTCTTCCATCGTGCAGATCCTTGCCCTCTGTTACTATCTCATCGTAGAGCTTCAGATACTCGTCGCCCTCCTCCTGAGAACAGATGATGTAATCCTGACCCCAGTAGATAACGTTGATCTTCTTGAATACCAGACTACTGCCACGAACGATGTATACACCACGTTCCTCCGCTTCATTATAACGGATAGCATCTCTGGAAACTCTCAGACCACCATAGCTGTTTACAACGAGCTTGAAATTCTCCACACGTCCGCCTACTACGGCTGAAGTCAGTCTGTCGCACTCAAACACATAGACGGCCGTGCCATCACCTGCGCCTGTGTCATGGATAGAAATGATCTTCGCTTCAAGCTCGGCATTCTCCGAGCCGACACGCAGTGTGACCGTGCTGCCCTCGTACATACCGAACAGCTTGTTGCTGTCAAGCACGGCCGCTACACGCCAACGGTAATCTGCAATGAGCTTTCCTACCGCCGTACCTGAAGCCGAGATATCGGGATTTTCTATGATATTCTTAATCTCAGAAGCGGTGATAGTCTCGCTGTCATTGAAGGTAAGCTTGTCCTCATATCCGTCAACGCTGCTGACAAAATAGCCTGTACCGCCTGCGTAGATGCTCTGCACATCTCCTGTCAGCTGAGATGCCAGCTGCTTGCGCTCAGCACGGAGCTGGGATATCTTATCGGAATAGCCTGCACTCTCGCCCTTTGCGATCTCACGCTTACACAGCGCTTCCAGCATCTGATTCTCATAATCGTCAGCGGTCTTATAATCGCTGCTGATGATGCAATCCACTAGCGAGGAATGAACCAGATTTATCTGGCTCGTGATAGTCTCCAGCTGAGAGTTATCTGTGCCGACCAGCTTTTCAGCCTCTGTAAGAACAGCTATCTGCTCATCCAGCTCTTCGATCTGACGGCGAAGCTCTATATCGCTCTCATTGCGGTAGCGATAAGCCACTACAGAACTCTGACCCACCTTGGAGCTATCCTCATGCTCATAGCTTAATACGCCTGAGCCTGCACTGTGGACAACTGTCTCATCCCTGAGGTAAACACCCTCAAAAGGGATATCCTCCGTCATATCGTATACATAAGCAGTTTCGGTGCGCAGCGGCTCACCCACTGAAAAGAACACCTGACCCACAAAGAATATAATGACGAATACTGACAGCACCACGATAATGGCGGTAGTCCAGCGGGATTCCATTACTCTTCTTCAGTCTTGTCGTAAGCGTCCAGAATGGAGATGGGCTTCATGGGAGTAACGGTGGAGATAGCGTGCTTATAAATAAGGTTCTGCTTTCCATCGGTATCCAGAATAACTGTGTAATTATCAAAGCCCTTTACGATTCCCTTAAACTGGAAACCGTTTGTTATATAGATCGTAACAGGGATCCTGTCCTTTCTCGCCTGATTAAGGAACACGTCCTGTAAGTTAATATCCTTTGCCATATTTAACCACCTTTTCTAGTCTTTGTAATCAAATACGCTGGTTCCCCAACTATATAGAAACAGTATAACATACTTTTTCAAAAAATGCTATATCATTTTGATATTTTTTTTAAATTTCTTGAAATATTATGGAAATTGCTGTATTTTCAAGGCATCAATAGGTCGTTTCGACTACAGTTGTCTATTATTTTGCATGCATTTTCCACTACCTGCGGCAGCTTATCCGTGTCAGAGACGATTATTTTGTGGATTCTCGGGTCACGTCTGAACCAGGTCATCTGCCTTTTTGCATACTGACGGGTGCGTAGCTTCAGCTCCTCGACGCAATCCTCCAGTGACCTCTCGCCACGGAAATACGGATACAGCTCCTTGCAGCCGATAGCCTGCGCCGCTGTGGGTCTGTCAGACTGGCTGATGCACTGCTTCGCTTCGTCGAGAAGTCCTGCCTCCAGCATCTTATCCACACGGAGATTTATGCGCTCGTGCAGCTTTTCACGGTTCTCGTACTCCAATGTCAGCATGATGAACTCATACGGCGACGGCACGCCACGGCTCATGCGCTTCGCCTCGCTGATGGTGTGACCTGTGATATGGTGTACCTCCAGCGCACGGATGACACGGCCGAGATTGTTCTCGTGCAGCGTTTCGGCGGTCTCGGGATCTATCTCACGGAGTCTTTCCAGCAGCACCGCGCCGCCCTGTTCCTCGGCTAGCTTGCGCATCTCCTCTCGGAATACGGGATCGCTGCCCGAATCGTCAAACTGCAGATTATCCACAAAGGACGAGATATAAAGTCCCGTGCCGCCGCAGATAACGGGAGTCTTTCCACGGGCGAGAATGTCCTTTACGCACTCATCGCACAGCTTCACATAATCCGCAACGGAGAAAGCCTCGGAGGGGTCAAGAAAGCCGAGCAGATGGTGCGGAATACCCTGTTGCTCCTCGGGAGTTGCCTTTGCGGAGGCAACGTCCATATCTGTGTATATCTGCATGGAATCGGCAGAGATGACCTCGCCTTTATACAGCTTCGCAAGCTCCACCGCAAGAGCGGTCTTGCCCGACGCTGTCGGTCCGCAGACTACTATTACTTTGTTCATGAGGTCACCTCTCTCAATAAATCGGAAGTAGATTACTTCATTAAATTATTCTCTTTTTCAAAAAAAGCCCTTTTCAAAACAATATACTCTTGTTCTGAACAAATTTTCTTGCATCTTCTTTCATACACTTCAGAACGCTCCAACATTTCCTTGATTTTTATACATGGAAATTCGTTGCACTGATTACACTTATTCACACCATGGTCTTTTGTACACTCTACAAGTTGATATGTACATTGCTTATGCGAAGAACATCCACCACAAGCAATTTCTTCATTTGATACAACACAGGATCTCCAACCAACCTTATACCACAATTCTGCAACTGCTTCTAATTCTTTATCGGTATGCGCATTGTATCTTGGGCATTCAATACAGTTATCTCCACATAGAGTTATTCTATCTTCCATTACGACACTCACAAATTCCTATTCAACTCACACTATCCTGCTGAAATACTTCTCTATCTGCCTTTTGGTTATCTGTGTGCAAACAGGGCGTCCGTGGGGGCAGAATCGGATATCCTTGTTGCTCACCACTTCATCTGCGATGACCTGCAGCTCCCTGATATCATTGATATCATTCGCCTTGATGGACATCTTGCAGGCGGCGGTGTGCAGCATATCGTCAAACAGCTCGCCCTTGATGTTGTCGTTGCCCTTTGCCGCTACCCCTGCGATGCTCTCCACGATATCCGCAGGATCCTCCCTGTCAAGCAGCTGCGGCAGAGCCATTACGCTTACCTTGCCGCCGTCGCAGAAATCAAGGATTATTCCCACATCTGCCAGTCTGTCGGAAAAGGCGCTCAGAGCATCATATTCCGCAGGACTCAGCCACACCTCGGCAGGCTCGATAAGGAACTGCGCACTGCTGTTGAAGCCCTTCTTCAGCTTCTCGAAATTGATTCGCTCGTGCGCTGCGTGCTTGTCGATGAGCAGCATGCTGTCCTCGCCCTCGCACACGATGTAGGTGCGGAAAAGCTCGCCCACCACACGGATGCGCTCAGGAACATACTCAGGCTCCGCAGGCTTCACAGGCTCGGGCGGCTGCTCTTTCTTTATAAAGGACTTGTCCGAAAGGAATGCAAATCCGGGCAGCTCCGAAAGCGGCGTCTCCTTCTTTTCCGGAACAGCTTTCGGCTGAGGTATCTCCGCTTCGGGGATGACCTGCTGCACTGCCTGCACAGGCTCGCTCTTCATCTCAAACGGCTGCTCCTGACGCAAGACGAACTTCGTCGGCTGAACAGGCGTCTTAGAATATACTATATCGGATTTCGGTTTGGGCATAGGAACAGTCTTAGGCTCGTCATACACCACTGTTACCTTCTTCTGAGGCACTTCTGCCACAGCAGGCTTCGGCTGTTCCGCAACGGGCTGAGTCTCCTTCACCACGCTTACAGGCTCCTGCTTCTGCACGGGCGGAAGCTTTATCTCACGGCTCTCATCAAAGCCCATGAGAGCATTTTTCACTGCGAAATACACCGCATCAAACACGGTCTTTTCCTCAGTGAAACGAACCTCCGTCTTAGTGGGATGGATGTTCGCATCCACCTTGGCGGGGTCGGTATTTATGCACAGCACGCAAGCAGGGAATTTTCCCACCATGATGGTGTTGCGGAATGCCTCCTCCAATGCCGCACAGCACAGGGGACTTCTCACACTTCTGCCGTTCACAAAGAAATGCTGCATGGTGCGGTTCGCACGGGTGAACAGTGGCGACGATACATAGCCCGTCACCGAGGTATCACGGTAGATATTCTCCACAGGGATAAGCCCTGCCGCAAACTGCTTCCCGAACACCGCATACACTGCGCTGTAATACTCGCCGTTACCGGGGGTGAGCATGGTCTGCTTGCCGTCACGGATGAAGCGGAAGGATATATCGGGATGGGACAGCGCAAGCTTCTCCACCACGGTGGAACAGTAATTGCCCTCTGTAACATCTTTTTTGAGGAATTTAAGTCTCGCAGGGGTATTGAAGAACAGATCACGGATGATTATGGTGGTGCCGTCTGCACAGCCTGTGCGGTCGTACTCCACGCTCTCTCCGCCCTCGATGCGATATACCGAGCCTAGCTGCTGCTCCGCCTGCTTTGAGATACACTCCACCCTGCCAACGGCGCAGACTGAAGCCAGCGCCTCGCCACGGAAGCCGAGGGTGTTGATGTTCTCAAGATCGTCAGCGGTAAACACCTTACTTGTCGCATGGCGCAGAAAAGCAGACGGCATATCCTCGTAGGCTATTCCGCAGCCATCATCCGTCACACGGATGTAGGATATTCCGCCACGCTTTATCTCCACCGTGATGGTGGCAGCGCCTGCGTCGATGGAGTTCTCGCAAAGCTCCTTTATGACAGAGCTGGGGCGCTCGATGACCTCGCCCGCCGCTATCAGCTCATATACGCTCTTATCAAGTAGATTGATCTTTGGCATCGTTTCTCCGTTCTAATAATAAAAATCCTTCAGCGTTGCTATATTCTTCGCCGCATAAAAACCACTCATTCCGAAAACGCTGAAAGCATGATCATTGGGATAATAATAGGCTTCATGCTCTGTACCATCATTCATCACTACCGTGCTGCCAGCCATTAAATTCAAGCTGTGGTGCGCAGATATCTTAAACAAATGAAGCTTCCATTCATCGGGATCGATATCAAGCCGCCTTCCGACAAGTGCCTCCTCATCCTCTGAATACTTATACACAACGATATAATCAATATCGGAAAGCGTATCAGCCATCGTCTTGTATCGCAGTCCCAAAATCACCGCAAATACCGCAACAACCGCTGCCGTTGCAATAAGCGCTATTCGTTTTTTAGTCATACGGTGAACCTCATTATCATTGCTCCTGTCAGTAAAGCTGATAGCATCCCCTGTATTTTTCATGCAGCACGAAAACATCGTAATGGCTATCATAGAACACAGACATTCTTTCGCCGTTCTTCATCACAAGCACACATTCAACAGGTGACCATACCAATATTCCGCCTGCGTCATACTTGCAATTATCCTGCGTTATACCGATACGATAAAGCTCTCCGCTTTGCGCCGTGACCTCGATATAGTCCATCGACTTTATCTCGTTCTGCGGTGCTACAACTATCCTCCATCGGACTATATATAGTCCGACGAGAAACAGCACAAATATCACAAGTGCAGTGATATTTCGTATGGTGCGCTTTCTTGTTTTCTCTCGCCTGCGCTCCTGATAGGCTTTTCCCTGCTCGTCCATTACAGCGTCTCCTTCAGATCACGCACAAACAGCAGTGCATCCATCGGGGACATGGAATTGATATCCGCCGCACGAAGCCTTGCAATTGCATTCTGCTCGTTTATCGCAGAGAAGCTGAACTGGTTCTCTGCTGTGTTTTCGAGAGTTTCGGCAAGCTTTGTCTTGCCCAGCACCTCAAGACCTTTCAGCTCCTCCTTGGCACGGCTTATCACCGCCTGAGGAAGTCCCGCAAGCTTTGCAACCTCGATACCGTAGCTGTCGTCGGTGCCACCCTCCACTATCTTGTGCAGGAACTTGATATCATCACCTCGTTTGGATACCGCAACGCTGAAATTGCGTATGCCATCGTATTCCTTCTCCATGGCGATAAGCTCGTGATAATGAGTCGCAAACAGAGTCTTGCAGCCTATCTTCGAGCCGCTTATATATTCCGCCACCGCCTTTGCGATGGAGATTCCGTCAAAGGTTGATGTGCCTCGTCCTATCTCATCAAGGATGACAAGGCTGTTTTTGGTGGCATTTTTGAGGATATCCGCCACCTCGTTCATCTCCACCATGAAGGTGGACTGTCCCGATGTGAGGTCATCCGACGCTCCAACACGGGTGAATATCTTATCCACTACGCCTATCTTCGCATATCTCGCAGGCACGAAGCAGCCTATCTGCGCCATAAGCACAATGATGGCTGTCTGACGCATGAAGGTGGATTTACCCGACATATTCGGGCCTGTGATGATGATAAGACGGCTGTCGTTCAGGTCGAGATAAGTGTCATTCGGAGTGAACGGTCTGTCCGTCAGCATCTTCTCGATAACAGGGTGACGTCCGCCCTTGATGTCGATAACGCTGTCAAGAGTCATTTCAGGCTTCACATAGCTGTTTTCGATGGATACGTTCGCAAAGCTGCACAGCGCATCCGTTTCCGAGATTGCCGCCGCAGTGTTCTGGATGATCTCCAGCTTTGTGGCGATATACTCCCTTATCTCATTGAACACTGCCTGTTCAAGTGCCTGTATCCTTTCGTTTGCGCCGAGAATCTCGCCCTCGATCTTTTTAAGCTCCTCGGTGATATAACGCTCGCCGCCTGTAAGGGTCTGCTTTCTTATGTAGTGTGCAGGCACCATATCCATGAAGCTCTTTGAGACCTCGATATAGTAGCCGAAAACACGGTTATATCCGACTTTGAGGGTCTTGATGCCCGTTGCTTCCTTTTCACGCTCCTCTATCTCCCTGAGGATGCTGTTACCGCCTGCTGCAATATCACGCAGACGATCTATCTCCTCATTGAAGCCGTCACGGATAACACCGCCGTCCTTCAGCGTGAGTGGCGGATCGTCTTTGATGGCGTTCTCCACAAGTGAAGCCACATCAGCAAGCTCATCAATGCGTGCATTAAGGGAGTTCAGCAGCGGCGAATCCGCCCTGCCGAGGCACTCCTTCACAAGGGGCAGACGGTTGCAGGTCTGTCCCAGCGCATAGATATCACGAGGGGATGCAGATTTGTACATGACCCTCGTCATAAGGCGCTCAAGGTCATATATACCATTAAGCGATTCGCAGATATCATACAGCACGGAAGGGTCTTTCACAAGCCTGTCCACCGCATCATGACGGCGCAGTATCTCCGCTGCATTTATCAGCGGCTGCTCCAGCCAGGTCTTTAAGCGGCGCTTGCCCATAGAGGTCACTGTCTTATCCAGCACCCACAGCAGCGAGCCACGCTTCTCCTTGTTGCGCATGGTCTCGGTAAGCTCCAGATTGCGGCGGGTGGTGAGATTTATACCCATGAACTCGCCTGCCGAATGTATCTTCATGGTGACAAAGCGCTTGACAGTCGCCTTCTGAGTCTCGCCGAAATAGCGGAACATCGCACACAGCGCACGTCTCGACATCGGCATATCAGAAATGCCCAGCTCATCCTCGGAAGAAACATCGAACTGTGCCGTGATTATATCA
Organism: Oscillospiraceae bacterium; assembly: GCA_045532595.1. Lineage (GTDB taxonomy): Bacteria > Bacillota > Clostridia > Oscillospirales > Ruminococcaceae > CAG-115. The sequence continues at coordinate 17,627 of JAZSGG010000088.1, forward strand.
GTATCATCGGCATTGAATTCGGAGCTGTCCAGCAGCTCACACACGCACTTTTTCAAACGGTCACGCACAAAGCTGTGTGCCTCTTTAAGGGACAGAAAGCCCTCCTCGATAAGCAGCTCCACAGGATCAAAACGGGAAAGCTCGGCGATTATCTCCTGCTCCATCGTCTTGCCGTTCTTCTCGAAAACATGCACCTCGCCCGTGGAGATATCCGCAAACACCAGTGCCGCACGCTTTTCGCCGTTATCGGCGCAGATGCAGGCAATGTAGTTGTTGGTCTCCTCGCTGAGCATGCTTGCCTCGATAACTGTACCTGCCGTTACAAGACGGATGACATCACGCTCCACAAGGCCCTTTGTGGTGGCAGGGTCGCTCATCTGCTCGCAGATAGCCACCTTGAAGCCCTTGTCTATCAGCTTTTTGATATACACCTCGCTGCTGTGATAAGGAACGCCGCACATGGGTGAGCCTGCCCTTGCAGTGAGCGCAAGCTCCAGCTCACGGGATACTGTCTCCGCATCGCTGAAGAACATCTCATAGAAATCTCCCAGGCGGAAGAACAGGATATAATCGCTGTATTTCTCCTTTATATCCAGATACTGCCGCAGCATCGGAGATATCTTTTCGGTTTCCTTTGCCATGTTTCACGTTCCTTTCTCATACGCATTGTATCGTATAATGCCAATCACATAATATATTTATTTGCAAGCCTGAAGCTTACGGACACGACGGGTCTGACAGGATTTTCGAGAGATGATCGCCGATGGCAAGGCATAACGACGCAGGCGGGCTTTGTGCCCGTCAAGGAGTTATAACGCAGCCAGCGGTGATCAGATCCGAAAAGACGTCAGACACGGCGTGGTCGTATGCTTCAAAATCAGCCGCATCCACCGCAGGTGCCGCAGCTGCCGGAGCAGGTATGAGCTACCTCTGCGGGGCAGGTCATGGGATCGTCGCCCTGAATGGAAGCTGTCAGGATGGTGTTGATCTGGTTCATCATCTTATCCATGCCAGCCTTTGCCATGGTGTATTCAGCCATGTTCTCGTTGGTCATTACTGCGTTGTAGGCAGCGTGCATCTTTGTGTTCAGCTCTGCGATCTTCTCCGCATCCTGACCCTCCTCGGGCTTGCTCTGCTCCATCATAAGGTTCTGACGGATGAGATTGAACTCGCCGATGAGATCCTGAAGTGCCTCGTCCTCGTCGTTCTTCTTGCTTGCCTCTGCATAAGCGATATAGCGCTCATCCTCCTGAATTGCCTTTCCGAGCTGTCTTGCTAATTCGATAACGTCCATGATTGATATCTCCTTTTTATTCTTTGATTTTTCCTCTGAGCGCCCATGCAAGCGCTTCAGTTATCTCAACGTCAACAAAGCTGCCTATGTGCGACCTGTCTCCGTTAAAGTCAACAATGATGTTCTGCCTGCTCTTGCCTGTAACGAGCGTGGGATCTGTTCTTCCCTCGCCCTCGCACAGCACACGCAGGGTCTTTCCGATATAGTCTTTGTAGCTGCTGCAGCCGATATTCTGCTGCACATCCAACAGCTCCCTGAACCATTTTCCTTTTTCCTCTGCGGATATCGGATCGGGCATCTCCGCAGCCTTTGTTCCCTTTCTGGGACTATATATAAATGTAAACAGCGAGTCATAACCTACCTGCTCGATAAGCGAAACAGTCTCACGGAAATCCTCATAGGTCTCGCCCGGGAAACCGACGATTATATCGGAAGTCAGCGCCACATCGGGCAGCTTCTCTTTAACATAGTCGATAAGCTCCAGATAATGCTCTCTTGTGTAGCCACGGTTCATCTGCTTCAGGATGCGGTTGCTGCCGCTCTGAACAGGAAGATGGAAATGCCTTGTTACCTTTTCACAGGCTGCGATGGTATCCACAAGCTCCTTTGTGGCATCCTTCGGATGGCTGGTCATGTAGCTTATGCGGAACTCTCCCTCGATGGCGTTTATGCGCCTGAGAAGCTCTGAAAAGCTCGTTCCCTGATCCTTGCCGTAGCTGTTAACGTTCTGACCGAGAAGCAGAAGCTCCTTGCAGCCGTCCTGCACAAGCTCCCTGCACTCCCTGAGGATATCCTCGATATCACGGGAGCGCTCACGGCCTCTTACATACGGCACGATGCAGTAGGTGCAGAAATTATTGCAGCCGTACATTATCGGAATGCTTGCCTTCAGCCTGCTCTCTCTGCGCAGCGGGATGCCCTCTGCGATGACTCCGTCGCTCTCGGGAATGGATATCTGCCTTTTGCGTGTAGTGAGTGCATCGTAGATTATCTTCGGCATGGTGTGAAGAACGTGCGTTCCGAAGATGATATCCACATTGGGGTAGCTGCGGCGCATCTTCGCCGTGATATGCTCCTGCTGCACCATGCAGCCGCACACTCCGATGAGCATTTCGGGATTTGCTTTCTTGGCTTTTTTGAGCGCTCCCACATTGCCGAACACTCTGTCCTCTGCGTTCTCACGCACGGCACAGGTATTGTAAAGCACAAGGTCAGCGCCCTCGGGACTTTCCGAGAAGCCGTAGCCCATTTCCGCAAGCATGCCCTTTATCTTCTCCCCGTCGCTTACATTCTGCTGACAGCCGAAGCTATGCACATGCGCTATCGGCGGATGCTCACGCTGAGCGTTCAGCTGAGCCACCTTGCCCATATATTCTCTCTGCTCCGCCATTTCGGCGGCTGTGATCTTTGTCGTCATTAGTGTGTTCCTTTGTATTTATTCATCCGCATTCACTTTGGCGAACGTTAGTCCTATGACCTTTGCTGCTCCTGCCGCTTTCAGCTCTGCCGCTATGGCGGAAAGTGTTGATCCTGTAGTAGTCACATCATCTACTAAAAGTATATTTTTATCTATAATATACTTCTTGTCGAGTAATTTGTATGATCTTCGTGCATTTTCGATGCGTTCGGCACGGCTCAGCTTCTTCTGCTCCAGCTTCACCTTAGTGACCCTCAGCAGGCGTTTATAGCAGAAACCTCTTCGGTGTGCAATGTCCTTCGCTATCCTCGATGCGTGATCGTAGCCTATCTCCATCCTGCGCTTCAGCGAACACGGCACGGATGTGACGATATCTATACGCTCAGTGATATCTCCCGAAAGCTCCGTCATAAGCACCGCAAACGCATCGGGCGCATAGCTGTACGAGCCATCCTTCATGCGATGTACAGCCGCTACTGCCTTGCCCTTATATTCGCAGCAGCTGTACAGGGCGTCAAGCATTCCGCCAGCGTCAGGCATTCTTTCCAGAAAAGGAAGTGCGCTGTAGCAATCCTCGCACCAGTATGCTGTTGCTCCGATGAGTCCGTCGCAGAACGGGCAGCGGTTTGGCAGAAGCAGTGATATAACGGCACGGCGCAATTCCCTTGCCTTATACAAAATGATCCTCCAGCATCGGTTTTAAGCAGGAATAACGCAGAGTGCGACGGTCGTTCTCGACCATGCTCTGCACTTTTCGTGCCGAGCCGATAACAATAAGTATATTTTTAGCTCTTGTTACCGCAGTGTATAGCAAATTGCGGTATGTAAGCCTGTCCATTCCATTGGGGAGCGGTATGATAACAGCAGGATACTCGCTGCCCTGACTCTTGTGGATGGTCACCGCATAGGCGTGTTCGATGCGCTTCAGCATATCCGTATCGTATATCGCTGTCCTGCCGTCGAAGTCTATTTCAAGGCGGTCGTTTGCCCTGTCAGCTGTGCGGACTATTCCGATGTCTCCATTGAATATGCCATGAGATTTCTCAGCGCCCCTGCGCCACTCAACATCGTAGTCGTTCTTAGTCTGCATTATCTTATCGCCCGTGCGGAACAGCTGGTTGAAATACTTCAGCTCCTGCTTATTCCTTGACGGAGGATTAAGCGCCAGCTGCAGGGACTGGTTTATGCTCTGCGTTCCCACTGTACCCAGTTTTGAGGGACACAGCACCTGTATATCCTCTATGGCGGAATAGCCATAGGTGTTGGGCAGTCTAGTCTTGCAAAGCTCCACCACAAGGCGGAGAGTATCATCCTCGCTTTCGGTGGGCATGAAGAAAAAGTCGTTCTTTCGGTCGTTCAGCACGGGCATCTCGCCCTTTACTATCCTGTGGGCATTGGTGACGATGAGACTCTCCGCCGCCTGACGGAAGATCTCCTTCAGCTCCACCATGGGAACTCTGCCGCTTGCTATCAGGTCACGCAGGATGTTTCCTGCGCCCACAGACGGCAGCTGATTGCTGTCACCCACCATGATAAGGCGAGTGCGGCTCTTCACCGCCTTCAGCAGCGAACTCATCAGCAGCGTATCCACCATGGACATCTCGTCTATTATTAGTACATCGCAGGAAAGAGGATTCTCCTCGCCACGCTTGAAGCCGTGTCCATGGGACGCAAAATCCACCTCAAGCAGTCTGTGTATCGTCTGCGCAGGGCAGCCTGTGAGATCCGCCATACGCTTTGCCGCTCTGCCTGTGGGTGCCGCAAGCTTCACCTTCATTCCACGCTGCTTGCATATAGAGATCATGGCGTTCAGTGTGGTGGTCTTTCCTGTACCCGGGCCGCCTGTCAGGATGAACACATGATTGTTCATGCTGCCGTTTATCGCCTCACGCTGCAGCTCCTCGTACTGGATGCCCTCCGTCCATTCTATTGCGGCTATCTCATCGGCATAATTCACTTCGCCGCCGTCGCTGCGCTTTATCATCTCGGCGAGCTTCTGTGCGATATAGCACTCCGCCTGATAATACTCCGTCAGGAACACGAAGCGGTCATCGTATTTATCATCAAGCACGATATCATTCCTGCTCTCCGCTATGCTGAGAGCGTTCCAGAATACATCCTCGCTGATCTCCAGTTCGTAGCAGACTGTATCGGTAAGATCGTTCTCCCTTACGCAGGTGTGACCGTTGTTGGCGTTCACTCTGAGGCACCAGATGATGCCTGCCAGCACACGCTCCTCGCTGTTTTTAGGGATACCCAGCTCTCCCGCCAGCCTGTCCGCATCACGGAAAGGGAGATCCACACCGTTCTCGCACAGGATATACGGATTGTCCTTGATGACCTCCATCGTCCTGCCCTCGTACATCTTCCACACCGCCGCAACGGTGATGGGCTGTATGCCGTACTTCGAGAAATACGTCATAGCCTTGCGCAGGCCTGTTATCTTGTTGAACTCCTTGCCGATGGAGATGGCTCTCTCGGTGGTGATGCCCTTGATGGCGGCGAGCTTCACCGAATCGTTCTCCATGATCTCCAGCGTATCCTCGCCAAAGGCGGTAACTATGCGCTTTGCCACCGCAGGTCCGATTCCTGCGATAACGCCCGAGCCGAGATACTTTCGGATAGCCTCCTTGCTCTTAGGCAGAGAACGCTCAAACACCTCCGCCTTGAACTGTCTGCCGTATTTCGGGGAGTTAACGTAATCGCCCCAGAGGGTAAGCTCCTCACCCTCATGGACATCTCCAAGCATACCCACGGCAGTCACCAGCACGTTGTCGCAGTCCATGTCAAGAACGACATAGCCGTTCTCCTCGTTATAGAACACGATATCCTCCACCGTTCCGCAGATGGAGAGCAGGTTTTCTGCCATAGGTACACACCTCCGTTCATTTTATCTTTTATCTTTATCATTGCGTTTATCCCTGAAAAGCTCCTCTGCCGCGCATCTCAGCAGCATGACGAGTCCGAAAATGGAAAGGAACATCCACGCCATTACATACAGGAACTCCACATATACCGCCTCCTTACGGCAGTATATGCGAGAATTTTTTATTTTGCTATTCTGATCTCTGCGCCGCTGTCATGAGCATCGTTGCAAGGGTGGGAAGTAAGGGGGCGGCAGGATACCACGGAAAAATTGCGGCAATCAACGTGTTCAATTCGCCTATATCAACAAGTATGAACACCTCAACCGCCAACACCACGCCTGTCATAATCAGAATAACGGTGTACTTTACTTTGGGTTTCAGCTTTGTAAAAGGTATTAATACGCCTATCAGCACAAAGCACACTGCTATAAATGTGGTAAGTGGATCAGCAAAATACACAAGCACTGCGCTCAACGCTATAGCAAACCAATACACACAAGTCAGTGCCAACCGCCTTTTAAAAATACACACCAAGAATACCACATCTGCCGCCAGGCACAATAGGTCAAGGACATGGATAACAGACTGCTTATGCTCCAAACCCATCGAGCCTGATAACATTGCATTGTTGCTCAGATATAAAAAATAGAAATAAGAAAGTACCGATATTATCAGATTGACCGTTGCAGTTAATATCGCCGCATTGTGCAGTCCCTTTTTCATATCTGCCTCCTTACAACACATGCTCCACAGGGTCGTTTAATTATTCCTCTTTCTGCGCTGCTGTCATGAATATCGTGGCAAGAGCGGGGAGTAAGGGGGCAGCTGGCATCCACGGATAAAACACCGTTATAAGTACCGCACCGAGCGGATCACACTCAATGATAAACCACAGCTCCACACCGATCATTACCGCCGCCGCAAGAGAGATAATAACGCACATCAGCTTGAAATTCAGCTTATTACGCAGCAGCGTCATCACAAGGATAACAGCGGCACTCAGGGCAAGCGTTCCGAAAAAGCCCATAACCTCTGTTCCGCCGATAAACAGACACAAAATCGGCTCAGCAATAATTGCTGCCCAGTAAATGCACGCAAGTGCATTGCCCTTTGCCCTGCATATTCCGATGAGGAACAACGCCGATACTATAACATAGATAATATCTATCGGCACGCTCAATATCAGTATATCCGATATATCTCCTACGCCGTTGCACAGCCAGAATATCATCACTGCCGCCACATACAGCAGATTGACCGTGGCAGTTAATATCGCCGCGTTGTGCAGTCCCTTTTTCATGCCCATACCCTCAGAAAATCACGCTCTCTTCAGCAGTATGCAGTTCCAGCCCTCTTCGTTTTCCTGAGATACAACAGCAAAGCCGTTCTCATTAAGGGCCGCCAGCACCTCGTCAAGGCGCTCGTCGATGATGCCTGAAACGATAAGCTGTGCGTCAGGCTTCATGAAGCGTGCGAAGATGCCGCTCATGCCGATGATGACATCCGCAACGATGTTTGCGCACACCACATCATAGCCTGTGCCGATCTTCTCGCAAAGAGCCTCGTCCTCGATAACGTTGCCGCAATAAGCCTTGTACTTGTCGGCGGAGATGTTGTTCTTCTCCACGTTTTCGGATGCGGTCTTTACGGCGTTCTCGAAGATATCGCACATGGTTATCTCGCTTGCACCGAACAGCATGGATGCAATGGAGAGGATACCGCTGCCGCAGCCGAGGTCAAGCACTCTTTCGCCGCCCTTGATGACGTTCTCCAGAGTCTCCATTACAAGCTTTGTTGTATGGTGCTGTCCTGTGCCGAAGGTGGATGCGGGGTCGATCTCCAGTATCTTGTCGCCGTCCTTTGCCTCAACGTCCTCCCAGGAGGGCTTTACCACAAGGCTCCTGCCCACACGGAAGGGCTTGTAGTACTTCTTCCAGTTGTTCGCCCAGTCCTCTTCCTTTACATTTGCATACTCCATGCGGATATTGCCGTAGTAGCCGTCGGCGTTGTTCGCCTTGTACTCCTCAATGAGGGACTTTATAGCAGCGCTCATCTCTGCGCCCTGTGCATTGTCGTGAACATAAATCGTAATGTGCGGCTCAACTGTTTTGAGTCCCATCAGCTCATCGTCAACGTAGTCCCAGTTCGCATCCTTATCTGCAAGAAAATCCTCAAAATCCGCGCTGTCGCAGATGATGAAGCCTGTGATGCCGTAGTCTGTCAGAGCGCCTGTGATGCCGTCGATTGCGGCTGAAGATGTGTAGATGTCTATCTGAATAAAGTTATCCATAATTCCCTCCGTATTCCATGGTACAAACACTTGCCCATAATAATCTAGTGTATATTATACTATAAATACATAAATAAATCAAGGAAAAAATGATACAATTTCATCAACAAAAACAGCGGGATTTTCTCCCGCTGTCATAGCTATTTATTCAGCTCAGCCAGAAGCCGAAGCACGCCTGTTTCCCTTATAAGGAATTCCACATCAAATTTCTCATCAGTGCGTATCGCCTCTTCGATAGTCACATATCGCAACTCAAAGCCGGATTCCGCTTCGTAAAGATCAAGATTCTGCTCCGAAACACTGTTATCAACATCGCAGAAATAGTAAAAGCTCTCCTGCTCGAACACGGTGTTCTCGAAGATGTCGCTCTTTCGCAGAACTACTACCTCACCGAACTCCTTTATCGAGGATGGAATTACGTTCAGACCGACCTCCTCTCTTACCTCACGGATAAGAGTGGAATGGTGATCCTCGTGCTCCTCCATACCGCCGCCCGGGAATTTGTAATACTTATCACGAACGCTGTACACCATGGCAAGCTTTTCGCCCTTGAATATCACCGCTCTGATAGACGGGCGCTTTGAGTGCGGCCAGGCTTCGTCGTAATCCTTTTTGTCTATGGTGAATAAGCGTTTCATAACACACCTCGCATACTCGCATATCATAATGGCGGCATAGTTGATATGCCGCCATAAATAATACTCAATTACACATCAAATTTGCCGTCTGCAAAATCAAATGTTCTGAAGTAATCCTCAGGAGTTTCTGCACGGCGGATGAGCTTTACTGAGCCGTCCTCACGCAGCAGCAGCTCCGCACTTCTCAGCTTACCGTTGTAGTTATATCCCATAGAGAAGCCATGTGCGCCTGTATCGTGGATAGCAACATAGTCGCCGATGTCGATCTTCGGCAGCATTCTGTCAATAGCGAACTTGTCACAGTTCTCGCACAGACCACCTGTTACATCGTACATATGATCGCACTCTGCATTCTCCTTGCCGAGAACGGTGATGTGGTGATAAGAGCCGTAGATAGCGGGTCTCATGAGGTTAGCTGCACAAGCGTCCAGACCGATGTACTCCTTGTGGATGTGCTTCTCACGGATAGCCTTCGCAATGAGGTGTCCGTAGGGAGCGAGCATGAAACGTCCAAGCTCGGTGAAGATAGCCACATCACCCATGCCTGCGGGAACGAGGATCTCCTCATAAGCTTCCTTTACCTTTGCGCCGATAACTGCGATGTCGTTTGCAGGCTGATCGGGCTTGTAGGGGATGCCTACGCCGCCCGAGAGGTTGATGAAGCTCAGCTGTACGCCTGACTTCTCCTTGATCTCAACAGCAGCACGGAACATTATTCTTGCCAGTGTGGGATAATAGTCATTTGTCAGAGTGTTGGATGCGAGGAATGCGTGCATACCGAACTTCTTTGCACCCTTTTCCTTCAGGATGCGGTAGCCCTCGATTATCTGCTCGTGGGTGAAGCCGTACTTTGCATCACGGGGAGTATCCATTACATTGGGGCTGCCGTCGGTCTTGAACTCTCCGCCGGGATTGTAGCGGCAGCAGATGGTCTCGGGGATGCCTGTCAGCTTGTCGAGAACATCAATGTGTGTGAAATCATCCAGATTGATGATAGCGCCCAGCTTATGAGCAAGCAGGAAATCCTCATCGGGTGTGGCATTGGAGCTGAACATGATGTCATGCGCCTTGCCGCCTACCTGATCGCTCATCATAAGCTCGGTGTAGCTGGAGCAGTCAAAGCCGCAGCCCTCCTCCTGAAGCACCTTCAGAATAAAGGGATTGGGAGTAGCCTTAACAGCAAAATACTCACGGAAGCCCTTGTTCCAGGAAAATGCTGCCTTTAATGCTCTTGCATTCTCACGGATAGCCTTTTCATCATAGATGTGGAAGGGTGTGGGATAGGTCTTTACGATCTCCTCTACCTGTTCCTTTGTTACAAATGGTGTTTTCATGTTTATATGTTCCTTTCTTTAGTTAGTCTGTTCTAATTTACTTTATATTAGCACAATTGATATATATTGTCAAGAGGCGAACTCTTACAAATTACTCTGATCCTCTGAAGTTATCATAGATATCTCTATATCACCGTCTGTCTCCGCATAGAAATACAGCCGTTCACCATCACACAGCACCGTGCTGTATTCTGGGACGTAATACTTCGGCATAAACGCCGCAGAGACCTTGTCGGACTCCTCATCCCACTTCAGCATTATAGGACGGAACCCATCCACTCCGAGATAGATAAGTCCATCCTTTGTGTTGTGGATATCCAAGCTATTACCATAAATAAGCTGCGGCTTTTCCTCAGTGAATACGCTGCCAAGGATATGCTCCTTTTCGTTCCTGTCCGTAAGAGTAAAATGCGTAGTATACCCAAGATCATTTGGCACTATCATGGCAGAACATGGGAAATAGGTCTGACGGACATAATCCCTCAGCCGTCCGCTTGGCTCGTAATCAAGAAAACGATATGTAGACTTCAACGAATACATCCACTCATAGTCATGATAGCTTAATACGATGTTATATACGCCGCGTTCTATGTTTATCGAAACATCCTCCGCCATGACCTCATCATACAATCTGTCATTATCCACATACAGCCATCTTAGCCTTTCGATGTCCTCATTGATGACTCCCTCAACAAGAAACAGATCATTTCCAGAAAAAAAGCATTGTCTTACACTCTCACAAGCAAGCCCGTATATACTGCCCGTCTTCCTGTCAGCCACCGCATAGCCGTTATCACCCTTGCAAAGCATAAAATCTCTGCCCATAGCATGTATGCGGTCATATCCCTCGGGCAGAGTTATCGGCTCCAGCACGCCGGTATCACAGTTAAAGCAGAAATAATCACGGCGATAAGTATAGGTATCCTGATTGTAGGTAATACCCGTTTCGTAGTCATGCATGATATACGGGTCATCTGTCGTATATTCCGCAGGATGGCGGTATGTGGTAAGAATGCTGAAATAAAAACTTCCGTCCTCAATGCCGATACAGTTTCCGAAGTCTCTGCTTTCAAAATCGGGATCAAAGCCGTCTTTTTCGGCAGATATCTCCATTGCTCTCTCCAGAAATCCCGAATGATATGTGGCTCTCACGTTCAGACCACTGAAACCGCAGTATTCATCCGCACCGCTGAAGAACGCTTTAAGCTCCGCTGCCGCATTTGGCAGCGTTTCACTGTCCGTTCCGACAAATTCAGGATATTCGGGATACTCAATTGATGCGGCAGCAGTGCTGACGGTGGTCTGTTCTGTAGTCTGCTCCGAGGTCTCGGAAACAGGCTCATCATCGCCGCAGCCTGTAAGCAGCATTGCCGCTGCCAATATCAGTGCAAGCCTGCGTTTCACATACTCACCTCATTCAGAATAAATCAATAAGCTCCGAAAGTCCGTTTACAATGCAGTCTGGTCTCATGCTGTTGCCCGTAATTGTCTGAAGTCCTCCCCACTCCTGCCTTATCCATACCGTCTTGAATCCAAGCGCCTTTGCAGGGGCGATGTCGTTAGTCAGTTTATCGCCGATCATCACGCACTTTTCTGCGGATATCTGCGCCTTGTACAGTGCCTCTCTGAAAAGCCTTGCATCGGGCTTTGAAAAGCCGACCTCTGCGGATATCAGCATCAGATCGAAATATTCGGCGAGCTGCCATTCCTCCATGCGTTTCCGTGTGTTGAGCGGCTGATTGGCGATCACGCCGAGCCTGTATTTCTGCTTCAGCTGCGAAAGCACCTGCGCCGCTTCGGGATAGGGAGCGATAAATTCTGAGTTCCACTTCTCGCCGAAGCTTATGCCGAGCGATTCAAGCGCACCTTTGTATTCATGCTGATTTGACCTTGCCGCTTTTTCCATCTCACTGCGCAGTTCTTCGGCGGGAATGCCGTGCTTTTCGCAGGTGCGGCGGATCCTGTCCTCCCATGCGGCGGTTTCATCAAGAAGAACTCCGCCGAGATCGAAAAAGAGCCATTTTATATCGTCCATATCATGTACCCATTTCATCGGTATATCTGCGCTTTTTCAGACCTGCCGCCTCCTCCAGAATGAAGAACGGCGTGTCCTTTTCCTGACGGAACAGCTTGTTTTTCGAGAATATATACTGGTAATGATGGGTGCGGTATTTTGTTTCGATATGCACGTCAAATCCACGCTCACGCCTCGATAACAAGGTGAGTCTGTCGTATGTGACGGATATCACATCCTTGTATTCGATCACTGCTTTTGTTCCATCGGGATGGGTGATGACCATCTTGATTTCGTCGGCAAAATAGGTGTATTCCGAACCGTTGGTTATCAATATGACTGCAAATACAGCAGCAAATGTCAATATAAACAGAAACAGCACCGATATTATCACGCAGATAAGATCAAGCGTAGGCTTATAATCCTCTATCGTTTTGTCATACTCGAATATCGGCACGCTGAGATCGCCCGAAAGAACTATAACAGCATTCACGACCACTATGACAAACCACAGGATATACACCAGCGCAACGATGTTAAGCATGGTGGCTTCTTTCTTTTTCGGACAGCGGAATGTCCCTTTAGTGCAGAAGCCGTATCTGTCCTCGATCTGCGAGTAACCGATATATTCGCCCATAGCACCGCCTCCGTTCAGGTCTGAGATATCCTTTCAAGCTCTGCGATAAGCTCATGCCAGTCGTGGATGTGGAGATATTCGCAGCTATCGTAAAGAGCGCTGTTATCCTTCGGCATTCCGCCCTTCATGTGGCATTCATACAGCACAGGAGTCATTCCTGCGGCAATTGCGCCATGAACATCATTCTCAATGCTGTCGCCGCAATACCACACCTCAGAAGCGGGAAGTCCTGCCTTGCGCAGTGCGATATCAAATATCAGCCTGTCGGGCTTGCGGATGCCGTATTCGCTTGATGCGATGATGAACTCGAATCTATTATCGGGAAACAGCCTGTTCATTCTGTAGCTCAGCGCCTTGCCCGACCAGCCGATGTTGCTGATTATTCCATATCGGATGCCGTTGTCCTCGAGATATTTCAGCAGCTCATCCGCATGGGGCATTATAGCGCCGATGGCGGTGTTGTCCCATATTATTCGCTCTGCCTCGTCTATATCGACATCCAGTTCTATCCCATAATATTCAAGCGTTGCACGGATGCCCTGATGCTCATGCGGCTCATAGCCTGTATGCAGAGCATCACAGCGAATCTTGAATATCTTGTCGCTGAACTGTTTAAGCTCCTCAGCGGTAACATTGTCGGGATTTCTGGTTATGTGCTTATGTAACTCATTATATCCCCGCATAAGATCAAACCCCGGCTCATAGCCGAGGGTCTGACCATAATCGAAGATAATCATAGATGGCTTTCTCATACGTTCATGTACTTGTTGAGGAACTCAACAGAAAGCTTTATCCAGCGGCGGCAGTTATCGAGATAGAAGCTCTCGTGCCAGCCTGTAGCCTTATCGCAGGTGGAAAGTCCGTGAGGGCCTTCGTCATACATGTGCAGCTCCACAGGCACCTTGTTGCTGATGCATGCCTTTGCCATAACAAGAGAGTTATGCGCAGGCACGCAGTCGTCATTTGCAGTCGCCCAAAGGAATACAGGAGGAGTTTTGGGAGTAACTCTGTTTTCGAGAGAAAGACGGCTCAGATCTGAGCGGCTTGCATCCTCGCCCAGAAGCACCTTGAAGCTGCCCTCATGGGGAGCAGTAACGCCGCTGATAACGGGATAGCACAGGATAGCCGCATTGGGACGAAGATCAGCAGGCTCGCAGCCGATGGTCTTTACTATCTGAGTATCGCTCCACATGGTAGCAAGGCAGCCTGCCAGATGTCCGCCTGCGGAACAGCCAAGAACAGCCAGCTTCTCCTTATCAACACCGAACTCCTCGGCACGCATACGGATCTTGTAGAAGGTGTATGCAGCGTCTATCAGAGAAGCGGGGAATCTTGCATTCACTGTGTAGTTCACAACGAATGCGTTGTAACCCTCAGCGAGATACTGCAGGGCGATAGGCTCGCCCTCCCTGTCGGAGCAGAACTCATATCCGCCGCCGGGGAAGATGATGACCGCAGGGCGCTTCTCGCAGAAAGCAAGTCCCGAGATATTATCCAGCATATATGCCTTTACATAGGCTGTCTTGTCCTGGTTGATGTAAAAGGTTTTGATAGTCATTACGGCTCCTCCGAATAATCATAAAATAAAGTATATAATATACAGATATATTCTAGCATTTTTTTGCAAATAAATCAAGGGGTATACAAACAATTTTACAGGGCAGAACAATTGTCCCGACAAAGGCACATTTCTTGTGATAGAATATAAACAGAAAGCAGGACGGAAGTGTTCACTTTCTCTCCTTGTTTTTTGTTTTCCCCAATTCATTCTTCATTTCCCTGTGTATGCACATAATACAGGAAAGCCGCCGTTCTTTTTTGAACAGCGGCTGTTTTTTTATTCCGAATATTCGTCATCATCCTTGTGCAGCAGCTTGTCACCGAGACGTCTGCCGCTGTCTATGATGTTGTCCTTTGTTTCACGGATATTATCACCGAAGCGCCTGCCGCTTTCAATGATATTATCGCCGATGCGTCTGCCGTTTTCGAGGATATTCTCAGTTTTCTCACGCAGATTATCAGGCAGATTGCGGATGTTGTGGGGTATGCTTCGGAAGCTCTGGATATTGTCTGTAACACGATCCATCATCAGGAAGAAATCCTCCGATATAAAGCCCTCATGCCTGCGGGTCTTGCCTGACTTCACATTATCAATGATAGTCTGATAACGCTCATACGCACGTTTAACAGCAGTTTCCCAAGAGATATACACCTCATCCATGGCATGCTGACCTATCTGACGTATCTCATCGAGATGGGACGCTGCAAAGATAAGCTCCTCAGCTATTGCCGATGCATCATCCTTTGTGAGTATGCCTGTTCTGCCGTGAGTGATTCCCTCAGCTGCGCAGCTGCCCTCGATAAGCAGAGAGCCTACTCCGCATGCCGCAGCTTCTCTCACCACGATGCCGTTGGTATCATACAGAGACGGGAACAGGAAAAGATCTCCCGCCGTATAGAACACACGAAGCTCCTCACGGTCATAGACAGCACCTGTGAATATCACTCGATCACGGAGAGACAGCTCGTCAACATAATCCTCCATCTCCTTGCGGTCCGCACCGTCACCCACGATGAGCATACGGTAATCTATGCCCTTTTCCGAAAGCTGCTTCAGTGCATCAAGGATAAGGCGCATTCCCTTATACCAGAGAAGCCTTCCCACGAACATGAAGGTGGGGATATCATCCCTCAGGCCGTATTTTGCACGGAGCTTTTCAGTAGCCTGCGCATTCGCTCTGCCACAGGGGAAATCCACGCCGTTTTCCATGACGTAATAATCGCCCTCGTAGCCGAGGCTGCGGAGATTCTCTCCCGCACCGTGGCTTACCGTCCACACCTCGTCACACGCCTCAATATTGGACACGACCAGCTTTATAGCAGAATCTGCCAGAAGCTTGTTCGGCAGCGCACGGCGTATATCTATATCGAACTTTGTGTGGTATGTAAGGACAATCGGGATATTGGTCTTTTCACGGAGAGTTCTTGCAAGAACAGTGGACGCAAACGGGCAATGGCTGTGGATGATATCAAAGCCCGAATTGCCCAGCATCTCCAGCTTGCTTGCGCTGAAGGGATAACCCGCACGATATCCGCAGAGCTTTTCTGTGATCGTCATGCTCTTATAGCGCACCACAGGGTATCCGAAAACATCATCATGCGCATCGGGATGCTCGGGAGTTACGACCGTTGCCGAGCCAAGCGAAGAAGATATCACCGATGCATAGTTCACCACCGCATTCGCCACGCCGTCGATAAGCGGCGGAAATGAATCGTTCATAAGGCAGACATTTAATTTGTCGCTCATTTCGTATCCTTTCTCCAAGATTTATAAAAGCGTTCTGCACGCACACATTTCCTCAATTACAGACTTCAATAGTCTGGATTCATTATACAACAATCAAAAGCATAATTCAAGAGGATATCAGCAAAAAAACTCATGATAAAATGACAAATTCCTTAATATTTCCGCACATGCCATCGGCGGACTGTCAAAAGCGATGCAAAGACACAGGATCTCTCCGAATAAAACATGATCCGCTGCCGCATAACGACAATTTTCTCACCGTTGTGGTGGTAAGATATTCTCACACCGACAAAAAAGGGGGAAATACAATGATAAAGCTGTATAACGACGGAAAACGTATTACTGCTGCCCTGCATGGAGATATAGACCATCACACGGCAAGAGTGATGCGTGCAAGGCTTGACGAGGTCATCGCACATTCAAGACCCGAAATGCTGATACTTGATTTCGAGCAGGTCGGCTTCATGGACAGCTCGGGAATAGGGCTGATACTCGGACGACTGAAATCCATACAAGCCGTAGGCGGAGACATCATCATAAAAAACGTCAGACCCAATATCGCAGCGGTAATAAGGCTCTCGGGACTTGCAACACTGCTGGCGGAAGGAGTGAAGATATGAAAAAGGAAATACTGAACGAAACAAAGATACAGTTTCTGTCGCTGTCTGCAAACGAAGCTTTTGCACGCTCTGTGGCAGCGGCATTCGTCTCGCAGTGCGACCCCACTGTGCAGGAGATAAGCGAGATAAAGACCGCCGTTTCCGAGGCCGTGACCAACGCCATCGTCCACGGTTACCGCAACACCTTAGGCATGGTGGAGATGACCCTGCGGCGCTTCAGCGGCGACACCATCTACATATGCGTAAAGGACAAGGGCAGGGGCATCGAGAACATCGAACAGGCAATGACACCGCTGTTCACCACCGCAGCTGATGAGGAGCGCTCGGGTCTGGGCTTCTCTGTGATGGAGAGCTTCACGGACAAGCTGCGTGTAAAAAGCTCCGCAGGCAAGGGCACCACTGTGGTGATGGAAAAGAAGCTGAGCAGACGGGTGCGATAACGTGGAGCGTGACGAATTTATAGAGAGCAATCTTCCGTTGGTGCATTCTCTCGCAAACCGTTTCCGTGGTCGTGGCATCGAGTATGAGGAGCTTTTTGCCGCAGGCTGCATGGGTCTCGTGAAGGCGTTCGACAACTTCGATCACGAACGGGGGCTGTGCTTTTCCACCTATGCCGTGCCTGTGATACTCGGAGAGATAAAGCGTCTTTTCCGTGACGGCGGCACGGTTAAAGTCAGCAGGAGCTTAAAGGAGCTTTCTCTGAAGGCTACAAGAGTTCGGGACAAGCTACTGGCTGAAGGCAAGGAGCCTCGCATTTCTGATATCGCAGAGGCGTTGGGAGTATCCCACGAATCTGCCGCCGAAGCTATAGCCGCAGGCATTCCGCCGCTGTCCCTCTCACCCTCGGACGATGACGAAAACACCACCGATATTCCCACGCCATCGGGTGTGGAAAAGCTGATAGACCGCCTTGCGCTGCGGCAATGCCTTTCCGAGCTTGCCGACGAGGACAGGAAGCTGATACTGCTGAGATACGAAAGAGATCTTACCCAGTGTCAGACCGCTGCTGTCCTCGGAATGACTCAGGTGCAGGTGTCACGAAAAGAGAGGAAGATACTCGCTGCCATGAGGGAGAAGATGGTGTGACTGCCGCAGAGATTACAGAACGATTACAAAAGTTTACAATGCAATTACAGTTTTATTTTTTCTATTGATTTTTTACCGAAACCGATATATCATTAAAATAATGATGATATTCGGGGAGGTATTATTATGAAAAGACTTACCGCATTGTTACTCTGCTTTGTGCTGCTTCAGAGTGGCTGTTCCGATAAAACGCCGAGCGAGCCTGTCGCATCCGAACAGGAAATGCAGCAGACAATCAGACATACCACACCCACCACCGTAACGACCAGCGCAGCAACGACCACTGTGACCACTGTCACACTGCCCGAGGAAAGCGCCGAGCAGATAGCCGAGGAGACTGCCGAGACTCTGCCCGAGGGATATGATTATATCATTCCCGAACACTCCGAGCTGCAGGTTGAAACAAAATATATTGCAGGTTCAAAGCTTGACCTGCTCAATATAATGGACAGAATAGGCTATGAGCTTGAGAGCATCGACCTTGAAAGCGATGAAAACTATACAGAACGCCGCAGCTTTATTGAGGAACACTATTCGGGAGAGGAGCTGAATGGATACCGCAGCAGGAACTATTTTGAAAGCATCTATCCCACTGCCTATTACATTGGCAGCGATACGACCGACTGGGTGGTGATCACCGAATACAACGCTGGCTCTCAGATAAGCCCTTATGCACGCATAGTGTGCATAAAGGATAATGAGCTTGCATACACGAGCGAAGTGCTTGACCTGCCAAGTATGTGGTTTTTATCGGATGGAATGCTGTTCTCGCCTGCAGGCGAAAACGGATTATGTATTTTCGATGTAGAAGAGCGCCACATCCGATATATCAACAGCGCCGCAGACGGCACACCTCTTGCAGTAGCGTGGTACGGTATCATCGGCTATTCTGACGACTATATCGTTTTCGAATGCTACGATCCCGAAAACTATCATTACACCGCAACATATATGCTTTACAAAAGGTCCGATGAAGTCAGACGCACCTCGCTTGTAAGCTTCGACCCTTATTGTGATTCATACAGGATCTCAGAAAACAGGCTTTATTATCATATCGACTATCTGAATGAAAGCGGGATCTACGATCTTTCCGAGAACAAAGCTGAACTACTTGCACCGAACGAGCGTTCCCATCTGTGTTGCATGGAAGATGACAACTATCTGATACGCTCACTGTACGAGAACGAGCGGGGACAGATCAACATGAAGGCAGTAAGCATCACCAGAAAATCGGACGGAAAAGAAAAATTCTTCGATCTGCGTGAAAAAGTCTGCGAACCCAAAGGCAGTATGACATACAGCGAAAATCTGCATTTCTTTGACAGCGACGGCGACTGGCTGTATATCGTCATTCAGGGCAACGACTTTGCGCTGAATTTCGAAACAGAACAGACCGCAGATATAACAGGCGATACATCACTGACACGCACAAAGCACTATGACAACGGACATTATAGGGAGCGCATATCTGAGCTGTCAGACGACCGCATGGAATGTACCGCCTTTTATGTGCAGGCAGTAGAAGTGATACCTCCCCCACACACCGCAGAATAACACGATATTTGCAGTTTTTTGCACCCTCTCCCCTGCTATGCTTACCCTGTGGATATAACCACAGAAAACATAACAGGAGGTAAGTATGGCAAAGAAAATTTCGGCGGCTGAGTTCTTCACAAAGCACAACCGCTCATTCATCAAATTCGGCGAGATGTTCGCCAAAAAGATAACAGACGAGGAGCTTATCACCGCCCTTGCGGAAAAGGATCTGGAAAAGCTGGCAAAGGTGTTCAGGCTGGTCTTTGAAATGGTGGAGGAGAATTCCTCGGCGGAGGACTCCGAGAAGCTCGCAAAGCTTATTCAGGCATACTCGGAGGTCGATGCGGATGTATGATTTCTCCGAAAAGCAGAAAAGGGCGCTCTCGTTGCTGAAAAACGGCGGTCTGAAACGCCTGAACATATTCGAGGGCAGCGTGCGAAGCGGAAAGACCTACATCAGCATGATAATGTGGGGGCTGTGGGTGGCAGGCTCGCCGAAGGAGCAAAGCTATCTCATGGCAGGAAAGACTCTCACCACCCTCAAAAGGAACGTGCTGGAGCCGATGTCCGAAATATTCGGCAGCAGCTTCAGCTACAGCATCACCAAAAAGGATGCCCGGCTTTTCGGCAGGCGCATCTATCTTGAAGGCGCTGCAAACGCAGGCGCAGAGGGCAAGATACGAGGAATGACCCTCCGTGGAGCATACTGCGATGAGCTTACACTGTTCGGCGAGGATTTCTTCACGATGCTGCTGTCCCGTCTTTCAGAGGAAGGCGCAAAGCTGTTCGCCACAACGAACCCCGATAATCCCTCCCACTGGCTGAAAAGGGATTATCTCGACAAGGATATGCCTGATCTGCTGTCACTGAAATTCACACTGGATGACAACCCGTATCTCCCAGAGGATTATGTGCGGGCGCTCAAAACGGAGTTTTCGGGCGTGTTCTACGACCGTTTCATCCTTGGAATGTGGGTGGCAGCTGAGGGCAGAGTATACGACACCTTTTCTGACAGCTGCATAATCTCCTCGGAAAAGCTTGCGGAAAGACTAAGCGAAAACAGACTTATGACCTCGGTAGTGGGAGTGGACTACGGCGGCAACGGCAGCGCAAGCGTATTCTGCCATGTGGGATATGACGTAGGCTTCAGGAACGTATATGTGCTTTCGGAATACTACGACAGCCGCAACCGTTCTGCGGAAAATCTCATCTCGGCGTTCGGGGAGTATATCACCCGTGAAAAGGAACAGCGCCCTACCCTTTCCGCTGCTTTCTGCGACAGCGCTGAGCAGCTGCTGGTGAAGAGCTTCCGCAGCGCTGTGAGGATAGACGTCCGCAATGCTCTGAAGCGTCCTATCAATACCCGCATCAACATGACCAACAGGCTGATAACCTCAGGCAGGCTGCACATCTCGGATGAGTGTCCGCACCTGATAGAAGCCTTCCGCAGCGCTGTGTGGGACGAGCGTGATATCCACCACGACACACGTCTCGACAACGGCACCACCAACATTGACAGCCTTGACGCCTTCGAGTATGCTCTGGAGCGCTATGAAAAGGAGCTTTTCAGATTCTGATATGTGTGCAGAAAAATTTTCATAAGTATATTGCATTCCAAGAGAAATTGTGATAAAATGTTAACGAATAATATACATAATCAGGAGGCAACAATTATGAAATACGCAGTTCTTCTCTGCGACGGCATGGCTGATACTCCCCGCGAGGATCTCGGCGGTACTACCCCCATGGGCAAGGCAAACAAGCCTAATATGGACCGCATCGCAAAGGTTTCCGAGGTGGGCATGGTAAAAACAGTAGGCGAGGGTCTGAAGCCCGGCAGCGACGTGGCTAACCTCTCCGTTCTCGGCTATGATCCGTCCATCTACTATACAGGACGTTCTCCGCTGGAGGCGGGTTCCATCGGCATTGATATGAAGTCCACCGATGTATCCTTCCGTTGCAATCTCGTTACCCTCTCCGATGAGGATGACTACACCAAGAAGACAATGGTAGACTACTGCTCCGACGATATCTCCACCGCTGAAGCAGCTGAGCTTATCAAATACGTTCAGGAGAACTTCGGCAACGACGAGTTCAAGTTCTACAGCGGCGTTAGCTACCGCCACTGCCTGATCTGGAACAACGGCACACTGGATGTGGGAGATATGACTCCCCCCCACGATATCAGCGGCCGTGTCATCACAGAATATCTCAGCACCTCTCCCAATGCAGAAAAGCTGCTGGACATGATGAAGCGCAGTTATGATCTGCTGAAGGATCACCCTGTAAACAAGGCAAGAGTGGCTCGTGGAAAGCGCCCTGCAAACAGCATCTGGCTGTGGGGCGAGGGCAAGCGTGCCGAGCTTACCCCCTTCAAGGAAAAGTACGGCATGAGCGGCGCTATGATCTCCGCTGTTGACCTGCTGAAGGGCATCGGCAAGTTCGCAGAGATGAATGTTATCGAGGTCGAAGGCGCAACAGGCTATATCGACACCAACTTCAAGGGCAAGGCAGACGCTGCCATCAAGGCTCTGAAGGACGGCGCAGATTTCGTATACGTTCACATGGAGGCTCCCGATGAGTGCGGCCACCGTGCAGAGGTAGAGAACAAGGTGAAGGCCATCGAGATCATCGATGAGCAGGTACTCGGTCCGATGCTGGAAGCATTCAAGGGCGAGGATATCCGCATCCTCATCTGCCCCGATCATCCTACACCCCTCGATCTCAAGACCCACACCTCAAACCCTGTTCCCTATCTGATCTACGACAGCACGAAGGATGCAGCAGGCGTAGAGAAGTTCGATGAGGCTCACGCAGAGGCTTCGGGCATATTCAGACCCGTCGGTCACGAGCTTATCAACGTTTTCCTGCAGAAATAAATAACAGCAAAGCCGCTCCGTTAAGGGGCGGCTGTTGATATATCAACGAAAAGGAGATGCAACATGGACGAACAAATGCAGGAGCAGCTGAAAAAATATCATCGAATCATGCCACCTGCCGAACAGGAAAAACTGAAGACGTCCAATCTGTTTCTGCTCTTCCCCGCAGCTGTACCAATGGCAATATGCATATGGCTGTTTACAAACGGTAACCCGTCTGTAGCCATAATCTTCGGCGTTATTGCACTGCTGGTGATACTGGGAGCAGTTCTGAGCGCTCTGCCGTTCATAACAGCGGATAACATACATATCGTTTCCGCATATAAAGAGCTGCTTGATGAAAACTATGCCCGACTCCATTACTATGATTTCCTGCAGGACGAATTCGATTCAAAGAAGATCAAAATAGGCAGCCTGAAACGCTCATATATCTGGAGATACGGCGGAACGACTGTCGAAGTGATCCTCATAGAGAAGAACGGAAAGCTGCGCTTCCATTATGTCAACGACAAAACATAAGAACAGCCCGAAAACGGCGGAGAGATCTCCGCCGTTTTTATTATGCAGTTTTCAGCTTGTTTTTGTGTCTCACGAGCAGCCATGCACCGTAGCCTGCGGAAACCACCGTCAGGAAGATGGTTGCAATGATGTGGAAGATATGCATATCTGCGGAAGCTGCACCGAATGCACTTGATGCGTTCACCACGAAATGCGCCAGTATGCAGGGGATGAGGCTCTTCCCCACATAGAATACCACTGTGAAGCAGAAGCCTATGGCGCAGGCATAAATTATCTGACATACTGTATCGAACACAGGAGCGCCGTTCAGCAGGTTTACGATATGTCCCACTCCAAAAGTAAGCGACGATACGATAATTGCGCTCTTTACGTTAGTCTTACTCATGCACACGAACAGCAGACCTCTGAATATAAGCTCCTCCACGATGCCTGCGATACCCTTTGCAGCAGCCGTGATGATACATCCGCCGAGGGTTCCGTCTATCTCTACACCGTTCCAGAAATTCACCGTGCTGATAGCTATCAGCGGAATGAAGAACAGAAATTCCTTATAGCTGCCGCTGAATTTACACAGTCCATACTGCTCCATGAAGTCGTTCTTCTTCATGAACAGCACCAGCACCACCAGAATTGCAATAGCATAGAACACTGTGATAAGATACGGAATTCCTATGCTATCGGAAATGCTGTCAGTAACGCTTACTCCGACAACGTAGAGGATTATCCACATCAACGCAAACCATATCTCGCTCTTGTCATAAAATTTTCTCATATATTACCGCCTTTCATCATGCCGATAACGCCCATAAATACATTTGTAAGAACGCTTTCAGAATACTTCTCATCATACACCATCGAATTGTTCGCAAGGAGACTGGCTATTCCGTGCGCCGCCAGAAACAGCGATGCAAACGCTTCCCTGCTCTGCTCTGCGGTGATCTCTGCCTCTTGCTGCAGCACTGCGAATATCGGCGCCAGAGCATCTCCGCCAATAAGCTCCTCAAAGCCGCTGTTAGCGTATTTATCACTCTGAAAAAGGAAGCGGAACAGGTGCTTTTCCTCTGCCGCAAAGCTTATATACCTAAGCCCGATACCCATCATGGGATCGCCGTTCTCAAAGTCCACATTCATGATATATTCCGAGTGAAAAGCATCGGCGATGGAGTATATCTCGCTCTTCAGCTCCTCAACGGACGCAAACTGATACATTATAGGCTGGGTGGAACAATGAAGCTCCGCCGCAAGGCTGCGGACATTCAGAGCGTCTGCACCGCTCCTGCGTATCAGCTCAAAGCCTGCGTCCAGTATCATCTGTCTGGTTATCTGTGATTTTGGTGGCATAAAGATCTCCTTTTGTAACATCTGTTATATAACGATTGTTATTATATCATCATGATACGGTTTTGTCAATACCTTTTCCAAAATTCTTCAGTTTTCAGATTGACACCGCATCAGATTTTGATTATAATTAGCATAATGACATTTTAACGGAGGAAACATGGAACACATCAGACCCGCCACGGTCTCGGATGCTTCACGCATTGCGGAGATCATCATCACAAATTATCGGGTGAACTTCTACCCATTCTTTCATAACGACCCGTTCTATTTCGGTGAGCTGAACGTTTTAGATATGGCAGCAGAATACGCAGAAGGCTCGCAGACGCTGCAGAATACTTTCGTATACGATGACGGAGTAGTGAGGGGCATCATCCGTATTTCGGGTGACGAGATAGAAAAGCTGTATGTAGAGCCGCAGTTCCAGAGTCAGGGTATCGGCGCAAAGCTGCTGGAATACGCCGTTGACACATTCAACGCCACCCACCTGTGGGCGCTTGAATACAACACCCGTGGCATATCGTTCTATCAGAAGCACGGCTTCGAACTGACAGGCGAAAAGATGCTTGAGGACGAGTGGGTGCCGCTGCTGAAAATGGCACGCAGAACATAACAAAACAGCCTGAGAAGTACATAGCTTCTCAGGCTGTTCATGTATATGATATATTACTTCTTCAGCAGACCCTTCAGTCTTTCCATAGCCTCTGCGGTAGCCTCGTGAGTGCCGAATGCGGTGAGTCTGAACCAGCCATCGCCATTCTTTCCGAAGCCTGCACCGGGTGTGCCGACTACCTGGATCTCATTCAGCAGGTAATCAAAGAAATCCCAGCTGCCCATGCCATCGGGACACTTCAGCCAGATGTAAGGAGAGTTGATGCCGCCTGTGTAGCTGATGCCCAGCTCATCGCATGTTGCAGCGATCATGCGTGCGTTCTCCTGATAATAAGCGATGGTAGCCTTGGTCTGCTTCTGTCCCTCAGCAGTGAACACAGCCTCTGCGCCACGCTGTACAGGATAGGAAACGCCGTTGAACTTACTGCCCTGACGTCTGTTCCACAGGTCAGCGATCTTCACATCCTCGCCCTTGCTGTTCTTCTGGATGATATCCTCGGGAACAACAGTGTAGCCGCAGCGTGTGCCTGTAAAGCCTGCGGTTTTGGAGAGGGAGCAGATCTCGATAGCGCACTTTCTTGCACCCTCGATCTGATAGATGCTTCTGGGAAGCTCTGCATCAGTGATGAATGCTTCGTAAGCTGCGTCAAAAATGATGATCGCATCGTTGGAAAGAGCGTAGTCCACCCACTCCTTCAGCTGTGCCTTGGTGTACACGGAGCCTGTGGGATTGTTGGGAGAGCAGAGGTAGATGAGGTCAGCCCTGATGTCCTTGGGGGGCATTGCAGCAAAGCCGTTCTCCTCGTTTGAATCAGCGTACAGAACGCTGTTGCCGCTCATTACGTTGGAGTCAACATATACGGGATAAGCAGGGTCTGTTACCAGAACAACGTTGCCCTCGCCGAAGATATCGATGATATTGCCGCAGTCGCTCTTTGCGCCGTCGGAGATGTGGATCTCGCCTGCGGGAACGTCTGCGCCGAAGCTCTTGTAGTAGTTGGATACCGCCTCACGCAGGAAGTCATAGCCTGCGCCGCTGTCCTCGTAGCCACGGAAGGTCTCCTTCACGCCCATCTCACGGCACGCCTTCTCCATAGCCTCAACAACTACGGGAGCAAGGGGCTGTGTAACGTCGCCGATACCCATTCTGATGAGCTTTGCATCGGGATGCTCGGCAGTGTACGCCTTTATCCTCTTTGCGATATCAATGAACAGATAGTTCTTTTTCAGATTGAAAAAGTTTTCATTAAGCTTTGCCATTTTGTCATATCCTTTCTTGTTATAAAAAATACACTTTTATTTTATTATAAATTCGTTGTTTTGTCAATGGTTTTTTAGAATTGTATGCTATCCTCTTGATATTATGCAAACAAATGAAACGGCTGCAGGTGAATGCAGCCGCAATTTATTTATCTTCCGCAAAGCTCGGGATGAGCAGCCTTTATAGCCTGCTTGTTCTCGTACATGATGCCGTCTGCGGTATTGTATATATCCATATACTCCGCTGAATAATCACCCGACGCATAGCCCATGGCAATACTGAGCATTATAGGACTGTCCTTATACTCTTCGCATGCCGAACGGACATCCTCCATCTCAGCTCTGACTGCATCATCATCGGGCGCTATGTAGATAGCTGCGAATTCATCGCCGCCGATACGGTATACACCGTATGCCGAGCGCAGATTATCCATCAATGCCGCAGCCGCTGCCCTGATAAGCTTGTCACCCTCTGCATGGCCATAATTATCATTGATGACCTTCAGACCGTTCATATCTCCGATAAGGAAACCGACCTTTACCTTTTTATTGGCATATTTCTTATCCATTGCCGCAAGCTGCTTCTGGAAACCGTTCTTGTTCTTGATACCCGTCGCAGAATCCCAGTAAGCCTGCTCCTTATATGCACCGACGGGATCGTTCACCGTCACAAAAAGACCGATACATACGATCGTAACGCCCGCTCCTGTCATAAGCAGCTCAGGAATGACCGCCTGCACTGCTATCATGATGAACATGAGTATCGTTGTCGGAAGCACTGCCAGTCTTACCTTCAGGTCAAGATTGTTCCGCTTTACGATCGCCATTGTTACGCAGGTCACACAGTATACCATAAAGATACCATATCCCGCAAACACCAGCGGACCATAGCTGTAACAAGTGCCTCGTCCCGCTATATATTCTATCGGAAGTATAAATGACAGGATCACAAATATAGCCAGCGGTATATAGCCTATTATGCGCAGGCGCTTCACCATGTTATGCGGCATAGTGAGCTTCACTACATAATTGTAAAACGCCACTGTAAACAGCATGCTGAAATAATAGTATAGTATGTGCAGTACCTTGTTTGCCATGTATGGCACGGTATCCATATTGTTCACTGTTATTACGGTTATCAGGTCAAATATCACATGTCCCAGCGCATAAAGTGCAACCTTTATAAACGAATTATCTCCGCTTTTTCCTTTATATATCAGCTTGTAGCAGATAAGAAAGATCAGCACAAGGATACATATGATCTCCTCACGGATTATAAGTATAGCCATAGCTTCACACTCCCTACGAAATTATGTAACCTAATTATACAATACAAATTCAGATATGTCAATTAATTCAACATGATATTACTGATATAGATTTTATTGACATTCAGTTTATTTTACACAGTTCCGACAATAATAATATTACAATATAAGACCATATTAAAAATGTCAGGCTTTTGCCAAAAACGTATAGTTTTCAACATCGTTTTTGTTGAAAGCTACAAAAAGATTAAAACGATAACTTTTTTTGCCTCTACCACTTTAAATTTTACAGTTTGTGTGATATAATAATTAGGTATGAGTGTGTAATAAGCTCATTTTGTAAGATACTTCCACATTTGGATTGTGTTAAATATAAATTATAATAGAGTTCCGCTTTGGACGGAACGAGGGGATGTGTTTCTTTGGAAAAGTACGTTATCAAGGGCGGCAAGAAGCTGAGCGGTGAGGTTGTCATCAGCGGTGCAAAGAACGCCGTAGTTGCTATCCTGCCCGCAGCTATTCTCTGCAACGAGCCCTGCGTTATTGAAAATATACCTAACATCAGCGATGTAACTATCATTCTTCAGATATTATCGGAAATGGGCGCAAAGGTGCGCATGCTCAACAAGACAACTGTTGAGATCGATCCCACCACTCTGCGCAACGTTCCCGTTCCTTATGAGAAGGCAAAGCGCATGAGAGCCTCCTCTTACTTCCTCGGCACCCTGCTGGGTCGCTTCCACGAGGCGCATGTTTCCATGCCCGGCGGCTGCGATCTGGGAGATCGCCCCATCGACCAGCACCTGAAGTGCTTCGCAGCACTGGGAGCAAGCCACACCATCGACGGTGGCATGGTGAACCTCTCTGCAGACAGCCTGATCGGTAACCAGATCTATTTTGACAAGAATTCCGTAGGCGCCACCATCAACGGCATCATGGCCGCAACAAAGGCGGAAGGCCTGACTATAATCGAAAATGCTGCCAAGGAGCCGCACGTTGTAGACCTTGCAAACTTCCTGAACTCCATGGGCGCTGATATTCTCGGCGCAGGTACGGATGTTATAAAGATCCGTGGTGTGAAGTATCTCCACGGCACCACCTACAGCGTAATCCCCGATCAGATCGAGGCAGGCACATTCATGACAGTTGCTGCCGCTACACGCAGCGATATCCTGATAAAGAATGTTATCCCGAAGCATCTGGAGCCTATCACCCAGAAGCTTACAAAGATAGGTGCAGTCGTTGAGCAGTTTGACGATGCTGTCAGAGTTATCGGCAACAACAACTATGTAAACACCACTGTAAAGACTCAGCCGCATCCCGGCTTCCCCACAGATATGCAGCCCCAGATCGCAGCGGTCCTCACCTGCGCAAAGGGTACAAGCATGGTTACAGAGAGCATCTTCGATAACCGCTTCCGTTATGTGGATGAGCTGCGCAGAATGGGTGCAAACATCTCCGTTGAGGGCAGAGTAGCTGTCATCGAAGGCGTTGATGGCCTGAAGGGCGCTCCCGTTAAGGCAACAGATCTCCGTGCAGGTGCTGCGCTTATCGTTGCGGCACTCAGCGCAGAAGGAATTACCGAGATATATGACATCTACCACGTTGAGCGTGGATATGAGAATATGGAGGAAAAGCTCCGTGGTCTCGGCGCAGATATACGCAAGGTAGACGAGCCTGATCCTGCAGAAGCAGAAAAGGCACTGAGAAAGGCTCTTTAATGGCACGCATCTACCCGATATGCAGCTCCAGCACCGCTAACTGCACCTTTATCGGCACTAAAGGTCACGGTATCCTTATTGACGACGGCTGCTCCTTCGCTTCGTTGAAGAACTCCCTCAGTCTTATCGACACCGAGATGAATCATATTGAAGCGATATTCATTACTCACGAGCATATAGATCACGTCAAGGGTCTGAGCGTTCTTACAAAGCACTGCAAGATACCGATCTTTGCAAGCGCAGGCACTATCGAGGCGATGATGTCCAACAGCAGAAATCCGCTGCCCGAGAACATCCGCATCTACGACATATTCAAGGAGGGCTACAAGAGCGCCGAGTTTGAGGTGACCGCCTTCCATACACCGCATGATACTCCCGAAAGCGTGGGATATGTGGTGAAATACAACGATCTGAAGATCGCTGTCTGCACGGATATCGGAACGATAACGGAAGAAGTGGAGAAGAATCTCCTCGGCTGCAATGCAGTGCTTCTCGAATCCAACTATGACCCCGATATGCTGCGCAGGAACACCAACTACTCCGCTGCATTGAAACGCAGGATCGCTTCCGAAAACGGCCATCTTTCCAATACAGATGCCGCTCAGTTCGCAGAAAAGCTCGTGAACAGCGGAACGACAAGGCTCATCCTCGGACATCTCAGCCGTGAAAACAATACTCCGAACACCGCATTCTCCGCTACCTGTTCACATCTGCAGCGTAAGGGCATGAAGCACGGCTCGGATTTCACCCTCGATATCGCACCGATAATTACCGAGGGGCAGTACATAGCTCTGTAAACAACGCCGCACTTTTTCAGTGCGGCGATTTTAATAAACCATTTTATTTGTGCATAAAACTTCAGGAGGAATATATGAAAAAACTCAGAAAGCTGCTCTGCTCAGCTATGGCGTTCTGCATGCTGCTGACAGGCTGCACCACCACAAATGATCCGTCGGAAGTTCCGGCGCCCACGAACGAAGCAACTACTTCAAATGTTCAGTCCGATACACAGCCTGAAACCGCTAAGTACGATGGCGTGAACATCTACATAGAGGACAACACCTTCAAGCTGGACGGCGAGGAGGTATGGCTCACAGGCATGAACGCTCCCTGGCAGAAGTGGAACGACTTCGGCGGCGGTTATAATGCCGATTACTGGAGCCAGGTCTTTGCAATGATGCACGAGGACGGCTTCAATTCCTGCCGCATCTGGATAACCTGCAGCGGCGATGTGGGAATCAACATTGATGAGAACGGTTTTGTTTCAGGTGCTACCGACAAGCACTGGCAGGATCTCGACTCCCTGTTTGCTCTGGCAGCCGAAAACGAGATATATGTCATGGCAACTCTGATGTCCTTCGATCACTTCAAGGACTCCAACACCAATCACAAGCGCTGGAGAGCTATGCTGCAGAACACCGATGCTATCGACAGCTATATCGACAACTACGTTATACCCTTCTGCCAGCGCTACGACAGCAACGACTATGTATGGAGCATCGACCTCATCAACGAGCCTGACTGGGTATTCGAGAACGCCGAGTGCGGTCAGATAGCATGGGAAAACATCGGCGATTACTTCGCAAGAGCCTGCGCAGCTATCCACGAAAACACCGACGATATGCTCGTAACAATAGGCTTTGCTATCATCAAGTACAACTCCGAAAAGTATGAAGGCAACTACGGCTCGGACGAGTTCCTGCGCAGCCGCTACGACAACGAGAATGCCTATGTGGATTTCTGGTCCACTCATTATTACGACTGGCAGGCCACATGGTTCAACTGCCCGTTCCTGCTTTCGGCAGAGGAGTTCGGCATTGATATGTCAAAGCCCTGCGTTGTGGGTGAGTGTTCTCACACAGGCATCAAGGCTCTGCGCAACATAAAGCCCATCGAGGAATGCTATGAGTGGGCATACAACAACGGCTGGAACGGCGTTCTCGCATGGACAGACCGTGACCTGCTGAACGGCGACGGTGTTCCCCAGTACGCCTGCGTGAGACTGGCAGGAGAGCGCATGACAGCAATTCAGAACGGCACATATGTTCCTGCGGCGGGCGACGCAGAAGCAGCATAATAAGGAGGACAAAAACATGGTAAAGCACATCGTAATGTGGAGATTCAAGGAAGGCGAGCAGGAAAACATGCTGCTATTCCGTGACAGACTTCTGGCACTGAAGGGTCAGATCCCCGAGATAAAGGCAATGGAGGTCGGCATCAACATCAACCCCTCCGACAGAAGCTATGACGCAGTTCTCGTTTCCGAATTCGAGAACATGGAAGCGCTGAAGGCTTACAGCACCAATCCCCTGCATGTTGCGGTATCCGATTTCTGCAAGAGCATAAGAACAGAATCCGCAAGCTGCGATTATGAGTTCTGATAAGCGTGTTTCCCACGAGTTTCCGCCTGTTTTTGACGAGCGCTCAAGGGTGCTGATACTCGGCACGATACCCTCGCCGAGATCAAGGGAGCAGGGATTCTACTATATGCATCCGCAGAACCGCTTCTGGCGCATGCTGTGTGCTGTTCTTGGGGAGGATGTACCCACAGATATCGAGGGGCGCAGGCAACTGTGCCTTGCTCACAGAATTGCACTGTGGGACGTGCTGGAGAGCTGTGATATCTCGGGCGCTTCGGACAGCTCGATAAAGAACGCTGTCCCGAACGATCTCAGACGAATCTTCAATGCAGCGGATATCAGAGCGGTGTTCACCACGGGCAAAAAGGCGCATGAGCTGTATCAGCGATATTTCGGCGGTGATGCTCACACCGAAATATGCCTGCCCTCCACAAGCCCCGCCAACCGCACGATAAGCGAGGCTGAGATGCTGGAGCAGTACAGACGGATAGCGGAATTTCTATAACAAAAAAGGCAACAGTTTTACAGCTGTTGTCTTTTCTTTATGTCTATTATCTGTATGGAGTGTTTTTTAGCATATCTGTAGGTCTGAGCCGCGCCGCCGAAGCTTCGGCAGACATAGCACACAGCGTATGCCGAGTTATCCGCCATCCAGCGGTTGCGGCGACAGATGCGAAAACGGTACGGCACTGTTTCAAGACACTCGGGAAACTCGCTGCCGTCAAAATAGGACGGCTCGAATATCTTCTGATCCAGGTAGGGAATGATGATATAGCTTCGGATGTGCGGAAAGGTCTTTTTCAGGTCATGTATCATTCTGGCGCAGAGCCTGTCAAAGCCGCCTGTGCCGCCTGAGATAAAGGTGGTCACGCCGCTGTTTATCAGACGTATCAGTTCGGAGCGCAGGTGGTCGGTGTCAACATCGTAGCATTCGTTGTGACCGATTATTGTGGCGGTGGTTTGTTTCGACATTTATTATTACCTCTACTATACTGAAATCGTATCAGAAATAGTTTTTATCTCACAATTTTCAATGCAGTATTCAAGCATTATATTAATCAATTCATTTCTGGAACGATTAGCCTGTATAGATATCTCATCCAATTTCTTTACCGTTTCATCTTTTATTCTTATTGAAAAAACTCTATACCCATCATCGCCTTTGTATGGTGAACGTTTGATTATTGTGAGTTTTTCGCCCATAACCTCACCTCTCACATAAATTATATCATCATTGCTATTACAAATATATGCTATAATATATGTTACATTTTATGTTACAAACGACGGTCATGTTTTTATTTTCGATGGCATCGAGCCATCAAAAATATTGGGGGAAAACTCTTGTTTTCCCCCAAACCCCTTTAGCGCCCTGAACGCATTTGCAGCGCTTTGCGCTGAGTAGTGGGGCGTTGCCCCACACCCCACAAGCCTTTTTGAAAAAAGGCTTGACCTAAAAACTAAGCCGCACTCCGTGCGGAAAACACTAGACCACCCCTATCAATAATTCTCCGCCTTGATCTCAAAATAACTCTTCGGATAGGTGCAGACAGGACATTTCTCAGGCGCTTTTTTGCCGATAACGATATGTCCGCAATTGCGGCATATCCACATCATCTCGCCCGTACGTTCGAACACCTGCTGCAGCTCGGTGTTGCTGAGCAGCTGCAGAAAACGCTTTTCGTGCGCCGCCTCTATCTCCGCCACCATGCGGAACTTCACCGCAATATCCGAGAAGCCCTCCTCGTCAGCCTCATCTGCGAACTTCTTATACATATCCGTCCACTCAAAATGCTCGCCCGAGGCGGCATTCTGCAAGTTCGCAGTGGTGTTGCTGAGACCTCCCAGCAGCTTGAACCACATGAACGCATGAGCCTTTTCGTTCTCGGCGGTCTCCTCAAAGATAGCAGCTATCTGCTCGAAGCCCTCATTCCGTGCCGCCTGTGCAAAATAGGTGTACTTGCTGCGTGCCTGAGTTTCCCCCGCAAATGCAGACATGAGATTTGCTTCAGTTCTTGTGCCTTTGATATCCATAATGTTCTCCTTTCGGGTGATTTTTTACAGATAGTATGGCACGTTTTTCCTCTGATATACAAAAAAGGCGGATGTAACATCCGCCTTTTGCATTTTAATTACTTGCTCAGTGCTTCCTTGATAAGCTCCTGAACTCTGTCTGCAACAGCCTCGGGAGCGAGCTTTTCGCTGAAGCTCTTGTCTCTTGCGGAGATCTCGATAACGTTGTCCTTCAGGTTTCTAGGGCTTACGATGAGTCTCAGAGGGCAGCCGATGAGGTCTGCGTCGCTGAACATTACGCCTGCGCTTACAGTAGCTCTGTCATCATAGATGACCTCCACGCCACGGCGCTGAAGCTCCTCATACAGTGCGTCAGCCTTTGCCTTTACCTCAGCGTCGTCTGCTCTTACTGCGCAGATGTGTACCTGCCAGGGAGCGATAGCCATAGGCCAGATGGGGCCGTAATCATCGTGGTGAGCCTCGCATACGGAAGCCGCAAGACGACCGACGCCGATGCCGTAGCAGCCCATGATGGGGGTCTGTGCATTGCCGTCGCTGTCGAGGTATGTCATGCCCATGGACTTTGAATACTTTGTTCCCAGCTGGAAGATGTTGCCGACCTCGATACCACGGGAGATGGTGATCTCATGCTGACCGCACTCGGGGCAGATGCCGCCGTCAATGATCTTTGCGAAATCGTGGTACTCTGCACCAGCAACGTCACGGGACATATCCAGACCTGTGAGGTGGTATTCCTCCTTGTTTGCACCGCAGGAGAGGTTGTTTGTATCCTTCAGGGAGTTATCATACAGCACGGTATAGTCGCCGTTGATGTGCAGACCAACAGGGCCGATATAGCCTGCGTTCAGTCCGCACTCCTCTGTGATAACAGCAGGATGAACATCACAGCCGAGGAAGTTTGTGAGCTTTGTCTCATTGATATCGAGATCGCCACGGATGAAGATAACAACGAAGCTGTCATCATGATTCTTCTGGTATACTACAGCCTTGCAGCTCTTCTCCAGAGGAGTCTTGAGGAAATCGCAGATCTCCTCGATGGTGTGGATATTGGGGGTGTATACCTCCTTCAGCTCCTCGGATACCTCGTCACGGGTGTTCTCGATGATGCTTGCAGCAGCCTCCATGTTTGCACGATAGCCGCACTTCTTACAGATAGCGATGCTGTCCTCGCCGATGGGAGTGAGCAGCATGAACTCATGGGAGATGCTGCCGCCCATCATACCGCTGTCGGACTTTACGGAAATTACATCAGGCACGCCCGCACGCTCGTAGATGCGCTCGTATGCCTTGTGGCAGCGATAGTAGTAATCCTCCAGATCCTCCTGAGAGGTGTGGAAGGAATAAGCATCCTTCATGGTGAACTCTCGTACACGGATCAGACCGCCACGGGGACGAGCCTCATCACGGAACTTTGTCTGGATCTGATAGATCATGAAGGGATACTTTGTATAGCTGTTTGCATACTCACGAACAAGGTGTACAGCAGCCTCCTCATGGGTCATGCCCAGCACCATCTGAGCCTTGTTGCGGTCTGTAAAGCGCAGCAGCTCGCTGCCGATGCTCTCGTAACGTCCGCTCTCCTGCCAGAGTGTTGCGGGCATTACAACAGGGAACATTACCTCCTGACCGTCGATAGCGTCCATCTCCTCACGGATGATCTGCTCGATCTTACGGGTAACTCTCTTGAGGGGCATATAGCTGGAGAAGATGCCGTTTGCCACATACTTCATGTAGCCGCCTCTTACCATCAGCGCATGGCTGTCGATGTTGCAATCGGAGGGGCGCTCTTTAAAGCGCTCGCCTACAAGCTTTTCAAGTTTCATAGTGTTGATTTCCTTTCCTTTTTTATTTCTGAACACAAAAAAGTCCTGAGCTGATCGCTCAGCTCAGGACGAACTGTATAAGTCCGTGGTACCACCTGAATTCGGATAGATATCCGCACTCGGGACGCAATAACGTCCGCTCTCGATAACGGGAGAACCGTCGCCGCTTACTTAGATGACTGTTCGGGGCGAAGCTCAAAGACGGGTTCGGAATTGCTTCAATGACGGCTCGCACCACACGCCGCCTCTCTGATATATCCGCAAGACCTACTGTTTCTCATCACAGCTTTTCGTATTCAATTAAGCATAGTATAGCATGAAAATGCGCTGTTGTCAAGCATCGGCCCTTATTTTCTGCCGCCGTACTCCTGCTTTAATATCTCCGCCATCTCCTCGGGAGATTCAACACAACCACCGCCCAGCCACATCTTTATCAACGCATTCAGACCACAGCGGAAAAATTCGATATGATATCCGATATTGCGGTTTCCGAAATCCTTATCTGCCCGCTCGAGATCATATACATATGAATCAACATTCTTTTCCTTCTCCAGCTTGAAATAAGTCTTATAAAACAGCTGATTCTCCTTGATATGCCTGAACATCCTCACAGCACCGTCGCCTGCCACTGCCCTGTCAGCGAACTCCTCGTCAAATTGATGCTTCAACTCATCACGGACTTTATCAGCCAGATCATATATATCAATGAAGTTCGCATAGAATGTGCTTCGGTTAAGGCCTGTCATATTGCATATCTCTGAGACGGTGATATCCTTCAATTCATTCTCCTGTATCAGCTGAACGAAGGCTCTTTCTATCTTCTCTACAGATTCTCTGCGGCGTTTGTTGTTCTTTGTGTTCATATCTTCTCCATTATTCCAACACTTGTTGACAAATTGATGATTGTTTTTTTGCTTACTGTATATTATAATACAATTGCAATAAAAAAACAACTGTTGGTTTAATGAAAGGAGTAAAAACCATGAAAAAAAGCAGTTTTGTAGCAATGATCTTAGGCACTGTAAGCGGCGTTCTGTTTGCATTGGGCATGTGCATGGCTCTGCTTCCTGAATGGGATGCATTCATCGAGGGCATCATATTTGGTGCAGTAGGTCTTGTACTGGGTCTGGTAACACTTATCATATGGCGCAAAATGGAGCATAAGGAGCCCATCAAAGTCAGCGGACGCTCTGTGCTTTTCACTGTATTCGCAATACTGGGAGCGCTGGTGCTGGGCCTCGGAATGTGCTTTGTGATGGTATGGAACAACATCGTCATCGGCACTATTATCGGTCTTGTAGGCATAATCATGCTGCTGGCACTCATCCCCATCACCAAAGGAATTAAATGATAAAGGATAAGTTACTGAGGGGCGTACTGTTCGGACTGTGCTTCGATATTGCATACGGCATATATAATGCAGTCATTGGTATCCTGCTAAGCTCCTGGTGGCTCATCACGCTTGGAGCGTATTATATCGTACTGGCAGTGATGCGTTTTTCTCTGCTCAGGATCAGGCAGAAAGCTGATGGCGATTCGGAACTTGAACTGTTTGCACGGCGCTTTACCGGAATACTGCTCATAATTCTGACCGTATGTCTCATAGGCACTGTGATACTCTCGGTGACAGACAACCGTGGCTCAGAACACCATGAGATAATCATGATAACTATTGCACTGTATGCATTTACTAAAATCACGCTGGCAATAATACGTCTTGTGCAATCGTCGAAACAGAATTCACATGTACTGACTGCACTGCGTAATATATCTCTTGCAGACGCACTGGTTTCAATATTCTCACTGCAGCGTTCGATGCTTGTGTCTTTCGGGGATATGCGCTACGAAAATGTAATGCTGTTCAATGCACTGACAGGTACAGGAGTGTGTATAGCAGTTCTCACTCTCGGCATAAATCTGATAGGAGGAAAAAAGGTAAATATGGCAAAATCAAAGATCGTTAAGGCAAATGAGAAAATAGCCGAAAAAGTGGTTGACGGTTACAAGAAAGTAGAGGATACCGTAGTAAGCGGCTATAAGAAGGTCGAAGACACAGTTGTCGGCGGATACAAGAAGATCGAGGACAGCTTTGTTGACAAATACCTCACAAAGGATGGAGAGACCGTCGAGGAAGCCAAGGAAAGACTGAAAAACAAATAATAAATCAGCCTCGTTATGAAAGTATAACGAGGCATTCTAATTTATCTGTGACACAAACGGATATAGTCAATATCCGAAGGTCTGGCAGGACGCTTTGCACAATACGAACATAAAGGATCGCCGCATCGGCTTTCAAGCCACCTGTCGCACTCCATGCAGAACGACGCATCAAATTCATCACACATATATACCGATTCCTCGCCGCAATACGGACATTTTTCTTCAATGCCGTACAGATCATCTCTTTCGTAGCTGTTCATAATGCACCTCTCATTTCTGACAACATGATCCAAAGGAACAACAAAAAAGCCTCATCTTTCGATAAGGCTTTTTTGTTGGTGGGAGCGGGTGGATTCGGACCACCGAAGCGAAACGCAACAGATTTACAGTCTGCCCCCTTTGGCCACTCGGGAACGCTCCCATACATATTAAGTTGTTAAGAAAAAATTGGAGCTGGTGGACGGACTCGAACCCCCGACCTGCTGATTACAAAGGCAGAACAACCTGTCAACCCGCATTATTAAAGGCTTTGCAGAATATTGCAAAGCTGTTACACCTTGCTGGCAAGATGATATATTTTAAGCGTATAGCTGATATATCATGAAAAATGCACTGCTGATTTTTGGCAGTACGATCGTCAACCATTTTGTCAACCGCTTTCAGGTTTGCCTTTTCCCACCCTGTTGCGCAAAACATCATACCCAAGCACAACCACCAATTCCACACCCGAAACATTGTACAGTTTAGCGTCTTGAATAATTCTCAAATCAGAGTTACCATAGCACCAGCAAAAACGAAAAAAGACAGAGGTGCTGACAATGAGAACACAGACATTCGGAGTGGAGATCGAGCTTACAGGGCTTACGCGCAGAAAGGCTGCTGAAACGGTAGCGGAGTATTTCGGAACAACAGCAGTACATCAGGGCGGCGGTTATGACCGATACATCGTCGCGGATAGTTCGGGCAGAAAGTGGAGCGTAGTTTCGGACAGTTCCATTACCGTTGAGCGCAGGAACAATGCTTCCGCTGAGGCGGTGGAGTTCGTCACTCCTATCCTCAAATACGAGGATATCGAAACCTTGCAGGAGCTTATACGCCGACTGAGGCACGCTGGGGCGATTGCAAACAGCAGCTGCGGTATTCATATTCATGTGGGAGCAGACCAGCACACGCCGAAGTCGCTGCGAAATCTCGTGAATATCTTTTCCAGCAAGCAGGATATCATCTACAAGGCACTGGCGGTGAATAATCGCCGTGAGGACTATTGCCGCAAGCTTGAGGAAGGACTTTCAACTAACCTCAATAAGCAGCGACCAGACAATATGGAAAAGGTTGCGGATATCTGGTATGCTGGGTACTGCGGCGACAGGAACGCTCATTATAACTCCAGTCGCTATCATGGGCTTAATCTCCACGCCGTATTTACAAAGGGAACGGTGGAGTTCCGCTGCTTCAATTCCACTACTCACGCAGGAAAGGTCAAGGCGTATATCCAGTTTTGCCTTGCGTTTTCGCATCAGGCGATTGTTCAGAAATCCACAAGTGCAAAGGTCACTAAAAGCGACAATGAGAAGTACACTTTTCGTTCATGATTGCTGCGAATGGGGCTTATCGGTGATGAGTTCAAAACCTGCCGTAAGTTCATGCTGGAGAACCTCGACGGCGACATCGCATGGCGACACGCTGCATAGAAAGACAGAAATTCGGGGAGGTAAATACATCTCCCCACCTGTTACTCAACAAATGGAGGAATTTAAAAATATGAACAGAATTTATCTTGCTTACGGCTCGAATATGAACATCGAACAGATGAAGCGCCGCTGCCCCGATGCCAGAGTTCTCGGCATTTCGGAAATAGATGGATATTCTCTTGAATTTCACGGCGGCGATGGCAGTGCAGTGGCTACTATCGTTCCAAATAAAGACAGCAGTGTTCCTGTCGTGGTGTGGGAGATCTCAGCAAGTGACGAACGAAATTTAGACAGGTACGAGGGTTTTCCGAGATTGTACTACAAGGAGGATTTCCGAGTTCATCTCGGCAAGCGTAAGATTGATGCCTTTGCCTACATAATGGCGCATGGTTATCCTGTGGGTATTCCCTCGGAGTATTACTTCCATGTGATAATGGAGGGCTATGCAGATAACGATATTGATACAAAGCCGCTATTCAATGCGCTGTTTGCGGCAAGGGCAATTACACAGACAAGTTAATAAAGCAAGCACCGCATTTTACTGCGGTGCTTATGTTTATGCAATTACAAACTGCTACATTTCACGGATAGTCATATCTATCGGCTCGATACGCCAGTACTGAAATCAACTCTTAATTTTATTTATGTATTTGTTAAATTGACTTTCTGTATATGTATGAACCTCCTTGAAAAAAATAGTTTCAAACTGTTCTAAATCATAACGAATTAATTCTTTCCCAGCCTTATTTAATACATGAGTAGCTATTTCTTCTCTGGAAATAGGATTTTTCTGCTCATTATACACTAAGATAAAAATAATATTCTGTCGCGTATACGAAATATCGGTTTTGACAATATCGCAAAAAATCAATAAGCTGTCACGTATTTTATCTTTTACTTCTTTGACTTTGCCCTTCATACTACCATTTTTGAACTCCACAAAAATGGTACAGCTATCAACAAGTGCAAGTGCATCCAAAGAAGCTGCCACTCTGTTTCTTAAGCCAAGATCACTTGTATATTGTGTTTTCACATCATCAAAACTAACAGCTTCTAAGTTTGACTCTGTCATATAAACTATATTGCTACTATCATGATCATCTTTCGAGAGTTCTTTTAATGTAGATATATTTTCACTTAAAATATCATGTTCTGAAATATCAATCATTTGAATACCTCTCATTCTCTAAAATTTGAAAAGGATATGCAAGCTTTTGATATATTTTTTCAGTATTATCAGTAACATCTTCAAGATGTGATATATTGCCTTTGCTTTCGGCTAGATAGTATTTGCACTTGTCATTTATTCCATATTTTTTGGAATATACTTCGATCGCCTCCAAGAAGTATGGGCTATGCGTTGTTAACAACACATGAAGCTCAAATTCTTTTTGCAACAATACAATTATTTCAGCAAATAACAACTGCCATTCGGGGTGAAGATGAATTTCAGGCTCATCAAGCACGATCGTGCCATTTTTTTCTAAGGCGCCATTTACTAACAGTGTTTTAATGATTGCAAAAGTCTTTAATCCAACCGATATATTTCCAATATTAAAACTTGCGCCAGCATTTGACGGAGAATATATAAAGCCTTCTTTATATTTGAAAGATAGATTGCCTTCACATACAGAATTAATTTTACTCATTATTTTTTCGATCTGTCCATCAACGAGAAATTCCTTGAAGGCCTCCTCAACCTCAGTAGACTCAATTCTCGAGGTAAGCTTGCTCACTAAATGCCGTTTGTGCAAGTTGTCAACATAATAAAAACTTTTATAACCTTGAACAGAAGTGCTGTCTAAAACAAAAGGATCATCTATATAAAGTATTTCTGTTTTTAATGATAATGTATCATTGATAGATGCTACTTTATTATTTCTAATAACCATTTCCACTTCTTTATCTCGTATTGTTAAAGCAATTTTACCTTCTAGATTCTTCGAAAAAACATTATTGATTTGAGACGCGAACTCCAATCTAATACGTCGATTAAATATATTTTGATAAATTATTAAATCTGGTATTTCTTTGTATTTTCTGTACAAATCAATAACAGCCTCTATGAAATCATCAGAAACGGTTAATTCATCATCATCTTCCTCATCATCAAAAAAACTGTCTGAGTAAAAATTTACATTATTATCAATTATGTTTCGTACTGTATTAATATTTATATTTGCATCAGAGACTTTAAACATTGTCTGCGCAACAACATACGACTCCATTTCATATGGATCATAGTGTTCAATAAATAACTTTTCAATATCTTGAGCTAATAAATTGATTCGTGTAGATCTCACTTGATTTTCAAAATTAAAAAAACTATTAAATATAGAATACAAAACCTTTCCAACCGTACTTTTTCCAGTGTTATTTTCGCCAGCAATAACTGTTATTCCTCTTAACTGCACATCTGCCGCAGATAACTTTCCGATATTCTCCAAATGCAAAAGCATAGCAATACCTCCTAATTGGACTATGAATGCTGTAGTTATAATATTATAACACAAATCAAGTCCAAAATCAACAAGAATGATTCTTTTTTTATAGGTTATTTTCTCAATTAACGTTAGGCTTTGTCTAAACAGTTGAGATTATATGCTATTTAGCAAGGCACAAACACTTTCATCCCGACAGGAGAAAATATCTGTTTTCCCTGTTCTAAAAAGCCAGCCAGATTTCCGCCTGTCCGATAAGTCATTCAGCGGCTATTCCAGCCACCTGAAAACGGCTCTGTAATGCGGAATTCGAGTGTCCGAAAAGGTGTACTTTTTCCGCTTGACTTTTTCGGAGAAAAGAGTTACTATGCCAACCACGGAGGTGATGATTATGGAAAACGCAAAAATGTGGGGCTATGCCCGTGTCAGTAGCACCAGTCAGAATTTAGACAGGCAGATAGCCGCGCTGAGTGATTACGGTATCGAGGAAAGACAGATACTGCAGGAGCAGCAGTCGGGCAAGGATTTCAACCGACCCGTGTTCATGTCGCTGGTGGGTACTGAGCGCACTGCTCCGCTGCTGCGAGCTGGGGACTGCCTTGTTGTAGTGTCGTTGGACAGGCTTGGGCGCAACTACGAGGAGATACGCAGATGGTGGCAGTATATCACAACAGAGCTTCAGTGCGATATCGTGATTCTGGATATGCCGCTGCTGGACACCCGATGCGCTGACGGTAACCTTGATAAGCGCTTTGT
Source organism: Oscillospiraceae bacterium (assembly GCA_045532595.1). Classification (GTDB taxonomy): domain Bacteria; phylum Bacillota; class Clostridia; order Oscillospirales; family Ruminococcaceae; genus CAG-115. The sequence goes on from JAZSGG010000088.1 coordinate 59,529, forward strand.
CGCAGATCTAGTGCTGCAGATACTCAGCTATGTCAGCGAAAAGGAGCGCCTGTCTATCCGCGAGCGACAGCGACAGGGTATTGATGCGGCGAAGGCTCGCGGCGTGAAGCTTGGCAGGAAACGCATTCCGAAGCCCGAGGGCTTTGATGCTGTCGCACAGCGGTGGCGCAGAAATGAAATAACAGCGGTAGCCGCAATGAAAGAACTGAACATCAGCAAACACACATTTTACAGATTAGTGAAGGAGGAAGAAATATGCTAGATAATTCTTTTCTTGGGATTCAGTTGGGCAGCAATGGCTTTAAGCTGCAGCAGATAGTAATGGACGAGGACGGCAAGCCAGTTTCAAAGACCAGCGATATTCTTTTCTGGGTTGCGTTCAATATGGGCAACGGTATTTTGTATGTTCCTGTGTCTAGGCTGGATATGGAGTACAACACGATTCTAGTACCATCGCAGCTGTTTCGGTCTGCGCACGATCGCACCAGAAACTTGTCTCGAAAGACCGATAAGGGTATTGCTACCTATCCATTCAGTGTGATTATGCAGAAGTGATCTTCATATAAGCACACAGCACCACCTGACATTGTTTCAGGTGGTGCTTTTTCTGTTTATGGGACTAATTTTGATCAACAGAAAACGTGGTTTTCTGCCCTTTTCAAAACGCCGTCAGAAACGTCCCAAACCGCGCTCCAAAAGGGTTTGTCGGTACTTTTCCTTGCCTCGGCTTTGACCTGCCCACACGGCGTGTTCTGGGCGCTCTCTGCGCAAGGTTTCGTTTGTTCAGTGTTGCTGTATTCCAGTTGCTTTCGCTGTTGCCGCAAACCACAAACTGCACTTTCGGTTTTACAAACTACACTATTGATTTTACAAAATGCAGTTTTAGTTTTTATGTCGGAAAGCTTAAATTCTATACTGCTTCAATACTGCTTTCGGTCATCGGCTGAGCGGTATTCTTTTCGGCGGTATATGCAACGTGGGTTGCTTAACAGTGCATCTTAACAAAACAAACATCGAAACTTGTTCTGTTAAGACTTTTGTACTCTTTTTCGTGATAAAACCCTGTGTTAAGCGGCAGCCATGGGGATTTATCATGAAATCTCTTAACAAAACCATAACAGAAAGGACTGATATCATGTTTATCAAAGACTTACAAAATCGTTACAAGGAGACAAAACTCATAATTCAAGAGCTTGCAAACGCAGATCAGACCGATTCGCTCGACTATACGAATGCAGTGAAGACGATGAATGCTTTGAAAGAGCTTAAAGATTTTATCATCAACGGCAACTGGACTAGGGATGAGTCGAGAAAAAAGTTTGTTGCTTGGATAAAAAGTCATTTCGACTACAAGCTGACCGCAGATCGCTTCAATACCTCGCGCGAGAGCCTTGATGTGTTTATCTCCCGTCAGGATAAGCGACTGAGCAAGCTTATGGGTGAGGCTCTCGCCCTCATTAGTCAGGGCAGAGTCGATGAGGGCTTGTGCAGCTTTTATGCCAAAAGCGGTATTATTTCCGCGCATGAGTACCAGTACAGAATTACCGACCTGCTGCCACAGCCCGAAAAGAACAACGATGTTGATCTCTGCGATTGCAGTCAGGAGATATATCTGCTGCAGATGCTCATGCGAAAGGAGATGAAGGACTGGCTCTCTGATGCGGATACAGACCGCATGGCGCATTTGCTTTTCCTGCTTGGCAGCAGTGATCCCACCTATGCTAAGCAGAAGAAGGAGCTTATTCAGTTGCTGCTGAAAAAAGACAGTTCAGAGGAAAACGGGTGAGTTTTTCGGTATAGTTTAAGGCGCTAACGAATGGAAATTCTGGTAATTTCCGCTTCATTTCGGTAAGATTAGAGCTTCAAACTAATGCGAAAAATGCACATTTTCGTGCTATTTTTCGGTATGATTTGAGCTGCTAACTTTGTGAAATACCCCCTTTTAAGGCGGCATTTCTGACTGAAATTCAGTTTCCGTAGCCATGAATGATATCTAATGCTGTATAGAACTTGTCGCCCATACCTCGGCTCTTTTACCCATACACTGGATGTAATATGTCGCAAACATATTGTCGGACAGCTGAGAAGTACATGAGCCGATTATCGCCCTCATAACCGTGCGGCTGATAATGCCGTGAAAACAAACTGTACAGTTTCGGGTAGAAATATCGCTAAGATTTTCATGGATTGTTCATGTGAAAGTATTATAATATAAGGGATTTCGAACACATGGATGCAGATAAGCGAATTTCGCTCACAGCGGTTGACAAGTAAATCATTCAGCCGAGGAAAAACCATATACAGAGTCAATCACATATCAACTAGCCATACATAAGGTAAATCCCATAGCCCAAGAATTCAATTATCCTTTATCCCTACCACCGAACAGGTGAATTCTGTTATATCCATATATCCGATACGAGGAGAGGTATTCCGCAAGGGCGGTGGGTGGGGCTATGTATCGCAGTAATAGTCCCGATATTCACCCACTTGATTTGAGGGTAGGTATACATAATGTGAATTCAGTGGCTCAGTGATGCGATCCATTCGCCTAGTATCGGACGGAGTAGTCCGAGTCAGCAGTAAACAAAAAGACAGTTTCACACTCAGTGGCTGGAGGGTACTGATCATTTAGGTCAGCAGATGCAAATACAGTGAGTAGCAGTAATTCATAAAAAGACAGTTTTCAGATGTGAGTGCGGCAAGGGTACTATATAAAAAAGACAGCCAGAAATCATTTCTTGGCTGTCTTGTCTATATCTTTCAGTTGAGCTGAATGCTCGTTAGCGGTCTTGCTTCGGGTGTAGGGTACTTTTTCATCTGTTATGCCGAGGAGGTAATCTATGCTGGTATTGTAGAACAGGGCAAGCTTAATAATAACATCATTCGGCACATTCAGCACGCCGCATTCATAGTTGCTGTATGTGCGCTGGTCGCAGTCCAGCAATTCAGCCAGATGCCGCTGTTTCAGGTCGTTATCCTCACGCAGATTTCGGATGCGTTCAAATTTATGCAGTTTCATACTATCACCCACCTAGAGTATATACTATTTCCATAAATATACTTGACTTTTACTGTTATATCCAGTATAATTACTGGAGATGGGTATTATCCTGTCGAATATACTATTAAGGATGGGTTTAATATGAAAAGCCAGTATAAACTCAAAAGATGTCTGGTGGGTATTCTTGCAGCGGTAGTTACAGTATCTGCTTTCAATGGATGTGGAAGAGCACCGACAACCGAGCAGGCGCTTCCAGCAGTCAAGGAGACCGCTATCGAAAGTTTTGAATACGAATATGATGCAGAGCTTGGCGGCATGGCTATAACGGCATATCTAGCAAAAATCCCCGAAGTACATATACCCGATACTATTGAGGGCTATCCCGTTGTTTCAGCAGATTTAGGTGATGCTGATATAACACATCTTTATATGCCTAAAACACTGGTTAAAATACGCTGTAACCGTGAATATATCGAGTATGCCAATTATCCGAGCAGCGAATTGGGTACTATGTTCCACGACTCTGATGCACTAAAAGAAATTTATATTGAATCAGACCTGATTCCTGATGATGCGTTTAATGGATGTGAAAATCTTACTTCTATTACCTTAGCTAACGATGCGACCGCAATCGGGCGCAATGCGTTCAGAGCTTGTACCAGCCTCACATCTGTTAATCTTACCGATGGAGTGTCTGAAATCGGCAATGCAGCATTCTATGGCTGTACCAACCTAGCGTCTATCACTATCCCGAACGGAGTGACTTCAATCGGCAGCTCTGCATTCCGCCTTTGTGAAAGCCTTACGTCTGTAAAAATACCTGACAGTGTAACCGAAATCGGTGAAGGCGCTTTTGCTAACTGCACAGCTCTTGCTTCTTACAATATACCAAAAAATCTAAGCAAAATAGACGAAGGTGTATTTGCATATACTGCCCCCACTTCTATAGATATTCCTGATGGTGTTACTACACTGGGCTTATTTGCATTTGAAGGTTGTGCCAATCTTACATCTGTCACAATCCCTGACAGTGTTACATCAATCGAGCGTTCGTTCGCAAAATGCACTGGTCTTGTATCAGCGACTATTCCTGACAGCGCTGTCAATATCACATCAGTATTTGAAGGCTGCGATAATCTGACAATTATCAACTATAAAGGTAAAACATATACCGCCAGTGATATATATGAATTAAGTGATATGCTTAAATATCCCGACGGGCTAGTAATTGAAAACGGTGTTTTAACGAAGTGCTATACATATAACGAAAAAGAAGTGGTAATCCCTAATAGCGTGACTAAAATCGGTGAGAGAGCATTTTACGGCTGCACAGGTCTTGTGTCTATTAGTATCCCTGATAGTGTAACCGAAATCGGCGAATACGCATTTCTTGACTGCGTTAATCTCACTTCTATAACCATACCCGACAGCGTGGTTTCAATTGGCAGAGAAGCGTTTCAGTATTGCATCAATCTTGCTTCAGTCGAAATTTCTGATAACTTCATTACTTCACCCAACCATGCTAATATATTCAATGATTGCATCAATCTCACATCTTTTGTTTATAATGATAAAACTTATATATCTCTTGGCGCTATAGAAGATATCATTAATTGTCCAGACGGGTATATTATCGAGGACGAAGTATTTAAAAAATGTGCAAGATATTATGCAGGTGAATTTGTTATTCCCAGTGGCATAACTTCTATCGGCGCAAATGCATTTTCAGGCTGTTCCAACGTAACATCAATCGAAATCCCCGACAGTGTGACTTCGATCGGCGACAGTGCTTTTAATGGTTGTTCCAGCCTTAAAGCTATAAATATCCCTGATAGTGTAACCGAAATTGCGGAGTATACATTTTTCGGCTGTCTTAATCTTACATCCATCGTATATAGAGGAATAACCTTGTCATCCATCAATGAATTGTATGTTGCATTAGGATATTCTGACGAGTGCATCATTGAGGATGGGGTACTCAAGAAATGTCCGCAATATTATTCAGGAGAATTCGTAATTCCATACGGAGTGACCAAAATCGAATGCGATGCATTTGCTGGTTGCTTTCTCCTCACATCCATCACTATTCCAGATAGTGTGACGGAAATTGGCGAGAGAGCATTTTACGGCTGCACAGGTCTTGTGTCTATTAGTATCCCTGATAGTGTAACCGAAATCGGTGAGGGTGCATTTTATAAATGCACCAGCCTTACATCAATCGAAATCCCAGATAGTGTTACTTCAATCGGCGCACAAAGCATTTATGGGGGACTAGGAGCTACATTCGCTAATTGCACCAATCTTACATCCATTGATATCCCTGACAGCGTTAACACTATTGAGCAAAGTACATTCGCTAACTGCACCAGCCTAACATCAATCAAAATCCCAGATAGTGTAACTTCCATTGAATCAAGTGCTTTCAGAGGCTGTACCAATCTTACATCCATAAATATACCTAAATCTGTATCAGAAATTGGAGGAGGCGCATTCAAGTATTGCACTAGTCTCACCTCGATTACTATTCCTGATAGCGTGACCTCAATTGGCTGGTTGGCGTTCGAGGGCTGCCCCAACCTAACCAAAGCCACCTACAAAGGCAAAACATACTCCTACGAGAATATCTATGAACTCTATGACGCTATAAACAACTGATAAATACACAAAGGGCAGCCACCGCGCTGCCCTTAATCTTTTATACAGTCCCTCTACACAAGGGTAATGCTTCGCAGCAGCTTGGCTACTCACCGCTACCACAAACTACCGTTTTGCCGCTTTTGCAAACGCCGCTTCACGCTCGTCGTGGGGCGGCTTTTTCTTTTTGTGTGGTACTTTCCCCCACCTAGGCATTGACCTGCCCACACGGCGCGTTTTGGGCGCTCTCTGGGGCTGCTCCGCTGCGAGGGCACTCCGTAACTGAACGCCGTTTTTCTGCTCCCGTTTTCGGGGGCGTTTTTATTATTCAGTGCCATTACATTTTCACCAAACGCGCTTCTAACACATAAGTTCTGCAGATATTGATACCTAGCTTGCTTAGATGCAGAATGCGCAGGTATTGACAGCGTTTTTCTTACTCATATTATGCTGTTTTGGGGCTTTGACTTATATTAGCAAGGCGTTTTCAAGCCCGTTTGGCGTTTAAACATACTATTTAGGGGCTGTAAATCAGTGTTTTGGGGCTCATGATATAACTTTGGTGCTGTTGACGTAATATTTCTTCTGCTCTGACAGTATTTAAGAGAAACTTCTCTTTATGCATCTTGCCTATACAGTGTTGGGCACTGCACTTCCAAGCAACCGTCTTGCCGAATCGCACCATCCTTGTGCTTCAGATTGCGAAATTTTATATTTCCTCATTCTTCATGGTAATCGCACTTTTCTTCAGTGCGAAAAAACCATGAAAGTGAGGTTAGCATTATGACTAACACCAACAGCTCCAATCCACATTACAGTGGCACACTCCCCAAGGCTATGCTTGATCTGGCAGTTTTTGCACTCGTTGTTTCGGGTACTGTAAAGGAGGGCACAGACGATTACAGGTATTGCACGGATTACCTGACAACAGGCAATAAGATGATATCCGATGCGAGGATATTCGAGCTTTTATGCGAGTACCACACTGACAACGCTGAATGCATGGATAGATCCACCGTTGACTTTGATACGATACTCCGCAACACCGAGAAAACAAGATTCGAAATTGCAATCAGCGCTACTAAACCATTCACTCAAAAACATCTCGAGTATGTGAACGAACACTTCAAAAGCGTTACTATAACGAAGCGGTTTATAGCATTAGCTGCCGATGTTCTAACGATGTTCTTCAAAAAAACCAGTCCGTCAACCAATGTAAGCTCGTGTGGTGCTAAGCAAAGCATCGCGCATTACATGAGGTTGGATAGGCTTAAGGGCATAAAATACATCTATGATGTGTTCGCGCGTACAGCTAGCTTGCTCATAAAGGCAAAGGAACAGATACCAACCGCACAGCTTAACTATAACGATATATCGCAGGAATATCTCAGATATATCGAGGTGCTTTCGATGTATCCATATCAGCTCATTGCAGCTATTTCCCAAAAAAGACAGGATTATTTTGTTGGGTATGATCTGAATGCTATAAAGGCTCTTTACAAAAGTGGCAGATCGCTAACAGAGGAAGAAGAAAAGCTCAAGGCTGATTTCGAGGCTAATGTATCGAAATTTCATAATGATATGGAAGTTGAAAGCAAAATAGTTGAAAACAAAACAGATGAAAGCTCCCCTAATATTCAAGTGGACATAAATGCTTCTGCAGCGTTCTTTTGGAATATCCGCATTAAAAAATGGGGCAGAGCGCACAAAAAACAGACCGATTTTGAACGTGTTGCAAATAATCTTCAAATCGTAGAAAAGCAGCTGATGCTGGCTTCAGCACTGCTGCATAATACAAAATTTGAATCAAATGACTTCCGCGAGTATCTTGAGCAGATTTGCCATACCGTTGCTACATTGATTCTACTTGACCCGCCGTATATCCGAGAGGACGGCAAACCTGACACTACATACGATAAGCCATTCACATTAGAAGATATGGAGGAACTACTTAAAAAGACAGATGGTTCAGATGCCAAGATCATATTCTTCCATTATGAAAACGATTATGTAGAGCCGCTGCTCAGGAAGTACGGCTTTGAATATCACTGTACTTATAGAATGCAAACCGAGCTGAAAAACACGGTCGTATATACAAAAAACATTTCTCCCAATATTATGCTTTTTGAACAGACCGATAAGCGCGTTAAAATTTCTATTGATCCAAAACGAAAAGCCGCCAATTCACCCAAGTATAAAACTAAGCGCAATTCCGCTTCTAAGAAAGGAGGCGAGGCGTAATGCTCATACTGGACGGACAGACAGTCCCGAAGTTCATTCCCCTCTCCGATTTCTGCGAAGCAACAGGCTTTATGGCAGATGACATCCTAGCTGAGCTTGCAAACAAGGGTATTTCAGCCTTGAGGATGGGATGCAATTATTACCTCTCAGCGGATATGTTCACAGCACTATTTTCACAGGATTTTCCTACATATATTGTGGATAGTGCACCAATAGTGTCAACCCCTCTTGACAGCGAGGGCTATCCAGAGTTAATATCACCTCTGGAAGAGGAGGTGCGTAAAATGGGAAAGGCAACCATTTCATACGTTGAGGCTAAAAAGAAGCACTATCTTGTACAGCAGAGAATTTATACACACGGCAGCAACAAGGCTACGCGGCGCAGCAAGTATTTCGCTACACGGGAAGAGGCAGAAGCCCTCGCCGCCGAATGGAACAGCGAGCATCAGGAGCTTGCAGTTCTTCATAACGCCAGCGGTCTGACCGAGGAGCGCATTAGCAGAAACACACCATTTCTGGAGTTCGTGAATTTCTATTATTTCCACAGCGGGTACTGTACCTGCGGCGATAGGACAAAGGAATGCTACTCCTACAGCATAGAGCGTATCAAGGATGAACTGGCTTCGCTGGGTAAAGAGCAGATTACTATCGGTGAAATGAATGATGTTGTCTGCAACACGGTATTAAACAGACTATCGAAGTCATACGCTAAGTCCACGGTCGATAAATGCAGGCAGATTTTAAAGAAAACTCTGAAGTTCGCCCATGCGAAAAACTATATAGCAGGAAATGACTATACATCGCTGATTGTAATTCCTAAGAACACTAAAAAGACAGATAAAAGAACACATTATACCGACGAGGAGCTTCAGCGCTTAATTGAAGCCAGTTCAGATAACCCATTCTTGTCAGCGGTGATAAGCTTGGAGATCTCCACAGGTATGCGCCCGCAGGAGCTTCGTGCGCTGAAATGGGTGGATATTGATTTCGATAACAAGACGGTATCTATCAATAGCGCAGCTAAGATATGCTATAACGACCCTATAAACCGCAAGGGCAAGTACGAGAAGATCGGTACTACAAAGAGCGAGGCTGGTAAAAGGATTCTTCCGCTGAACGATAACGCTTTGGCTGCCTTGAAGGCTTGGAGAGCCGAAGCTGATAAGGACTCTTTTGGTAAGGATTCAAGATTTGTATTTTTCGATGCTGGAGGTAACTTTATCAGCGAGGAAGCATTAAACTGCCGATGGAAGCGTTTCCTCAAAAGTATAACGGTCTTAATGGCAAGAAATATTGTATTTATCGCTTCCGTCACACATACTGCACAAAGCTGTTTTTGGCAAACGTCACTGTCGCAAAGGCTCAACTCCTAATGGGCGATAGTACGCCGTATGTTGTTATGAAAATCTACAACGGTATGAGGAGCGAACATATCGTTGACGAGATGCGAGATACCATCAACAGCATTTTCTGATACAGCAACCTGTGTCAACCACTATGTCAACCGCATAAAAAAACGCCTGTCTGCTGATTTTTGTCAACCAGATTGGCAGTACATTTGGCAACCAAAAACAGCCCCCGAAAGGAGGCTGTTTTTTCTATGAGTATGGCTCGGTTACCGATGATGTGCAAGTATACTTTGCTGAGATTTCTGACAAATGAAAAACCGCTCAACCCTGACGGTTAAGCGGTTTTTCTTGGTGGGAGCGGGTGGATTCGGACCACCGAAGCGAAACGCAACAGATTTACAGTCTGCCCCCTTTGGCCACTCGGGAACGCTCCCATGATATTAAGTTGTTAAGAAAAAATTGGAGCTGGTGGACGGACTCGAACCCCCGACCTGCTGATTACAAATCAGCTGCTCTACCAACTGAGCTACACCAGCTTATTTTCTGTCATTCCCTGACGACTAGTATATTATATCACAGCTTTATCTGTTTGTCAAGCACTTTTTTAAAAAATTTTTAAAAATATTTAAATTTCCAAAAAACAAAGAGCAGTACCGCAGAAAACGATACTGCCCTGCTTTTCACATAGAATTACTTGAGCACCTTTGCAAATACAAGCACCTCAATAACGATACCTGCAACAACATACAGCTCAACAATGCCGCCCAGCAGACCCAGAACCCAGCCGAGGATAGCGCCGATAACAGGGATCCAGCCTGTGAGAAGTCCTGCGAGACCGATAACAACGCCTGCAACCAGACCGATAACGAGATAGATCAGAATACCGATAACGAGGTTAGCGGGTGTATCAGCCTTGCTGAAAGAGATCGGGAAAAACTTCTTTAATGTATCCATTTCCATAACTCCTTTAAAATTTCAAAATTACGGCATCCGTGCCGCTTGCTATTATGATATACCAAAAATCAACATTTGTCAACAGTTTACAACTACAATCGAAATATTTTATCCGAAAAATCCAAAAATATCTTTCTTCTGCTGCAGAATATCATCAAATCTATCCAAATACTCATATGGGAATTTATGATTGGTAAGACGCTCTATCCTGCCTTCTTCAGCATCCACAAGCTTTGTGGACGCACCTGCTCCGACTGCAAGTATCGTCTGAAGCTCCTCCATAATGTACATATTATAGAGGCTTTCCTTGTCCGGAAGCGCATAGCCTGTATTCTCCTGATTATCAGCAGTGTTCTTCTGCCTGTAAAGATAATACGGAGCATATCCGTCCTGCTTCAATACCTTGTGAGTGTACTCGATCATTTCTGCTACGCCGTGAGAGGTCTTTCTGTCCTGCTCATGGAACAGCGTTGCCGCTCTTTTCAGCGAAAGACTATGCACCGTGATGTTCTCGGGAGAAAGCTCACGAACACGGTCAAGGCTATATATAAAGCCCTCTGTATCATCTGTCGGCAGTCCTGCGATAAGATCCATATTGATGCAGCGGAATCCCACATTCCTTGCCAGCGCATAAGCTTCTTCGGTCTGTGCAGAAGTATGGCGTCTGCCTATTGCTTCAAGCACCTCGTCACGCATTGTCTGAGGATTTACGGATATCCTGTCCGCACCCGCAGCCTTTATAGCTTCAAGCTTTTCACGGGTGATGGTATCAGGTCTGCCGGCTTCAACAGTAAACTCACGGACACTGGAACGGTCAAAGCCCTCCAGAGCCGCAAACAACCTTTTCAGCTGATCCGCAGAAAGCGTCGTGGGAGTACCGCCGCCGAAATATATCGTATCAAGCTGCAGACCGAGCTGCTTTGCGATATCCGCAGTCTGCTTCATCTCCTCGCATAGCTTCTGAACATATTCGTCCATTCTTGCCGCTGCCTTATCCACGGAATGCGAAACAAAGCTGCAGTAGCTGCACCTTGTAGGGCAGAATGGTATCGAGACATACAGGCTGTAGGAGTTTTTGGGTATTGCAGCTATCATAGGGCGCTGTATCTTGTTTATCGTTCTGGCAAGAGCGATCTTTTCCTGAGATACCAGCAGCTTTTCCTCTGCCTCGCCATCCGCAAACTGAGAAAGCACCTTAACGGGACGCACGCCTGTGAGTATTCCCCACGGCATATCCTTGCCTGTGTATTCTCTCAGCAGCTTGAACAGCAACACGGACATGATGCGCTCCTGCTCCTTTTCTGCGATATCCTTTTCAATATCCCGAGAAAAGCAGTAGCGCTCGCCATCGGCGCATAATTCCACCAGCAGAGTATAGCCGCTGCCGTTGTCGATCCGCTCTGTCAGGCAGTAATCGCCTTTTGCATCCGATTTATCGGTGGAGAGCGCTATCTTCACAGGCGGAAAAAAGCTCCTGAACAGCCGTTCTATTTCATACTGGAATTTGTGGTTACTGAAAATCAGCGTCATATCCTACCTCACAGATAAGGGTTGTACTCTTTCTCAAAGGAGAGCATTGTATGGTCTCCGTGGCCTGAATAGATCTTATAATCTCCCTCCAAAGCGGCAATCTTGTCAAGGGAGCGGCGCATCTCCGCACCGCTGGCAGAATAGCCGTCCGTCCTGCCTATCGAGCCGCAAAAGATAGTGTCGCCTGCGAAGATAACATCATCACAGAAAAGCAGGCAGCCTCCTGCTGTATGCCCCGGAGTTCCCATAGCCTTGAAGGTAATGCCACAGGCGGTAAATTCATCGCCATCCTCAAAGCCTCTGTCCAGATACACAGGCTCAAAGGGCATGTACGGCATGAAGTTCGCCCAGCTTTTTGCAGCGCTTCTGAACATCTCCTCGTCACCCTTTGCACCGATTATCTCACAGCCTGTCTGCCTTTTCAGCTCAGGAACTCCCGCAAAGTGGTCGAAATGTCCGTGAGTGAGGATTATCGCACCGAGGGTAAGCTCCCTGCTCTGCAGGAACATAAGCACCTCGCTGCTGCTTGCAGGGTCGATGACTACTGCTTTTTTATCCTCACCCTCGAGGACATAGCAGTTTGTGTGCAGCGCACCGAGAGGAAATTCGTAGATCTTCATGATTTCTCCTTTATTAAACTCCGTTATACTTAATGATACGGTAAGCCTGCTCTTTTATATCAAACATTTCGATATAAGGCACTCCGTCCTTATATATCCAGCGTTCGATATATTTCGGCGTTACAACGAACAAGCGCTCGTTTTCAAGGGAGGTATAAGCGTCATAAGAGCCTTTGAAACACTCACGGAACAGGCTGCAAAACGCCTCGCTCTTCAGAGGATGGCCTGATTCCTCGCAGACGCCTTCTATCTGTATATTGTCGATGCACAATGCGACATTCGGGTTAGCAGTAAGCTGACGATACTTTCTGAAAGAGATATCCGTCTGAAAGCAAAACACGCCGTCCAGCTGAACAACGCTCATCATGCGTGATGATACTATATCATTTTCAGATGTGGAAAGCACCATCTTTCTTCCCTTCCCGAAATCCGAAAGGAAAGCTTCAAGTTTGTTGCTGAACTCGCTCATCTGTATCTCCTTTACTATTTTTTTGTAAGCTTTGCTCCGCCCTTTGTCTTGTTGTAGGATTCCGTGGCATTGAACGCCTCGATAAGCTTCTTCTCCATCTGATTCAGCTTCTTCACCTTGCATGGGATTATCCGCACATACGCTTCCATGCCGTATTTGATATCCGCATAAACATCGCCCTTACCCTTGCCGCTGAAGTGATTATGCACCCTCTGGCAGACGTTCACAGACTGCCCGATGTAGATATTATCATAATTCCTGAAACGGTTGAAATGCACCTTTTTCTCGAAAATCATGATAACATAGCAGCCTGAGAAGTCATTGTACTTGTAGCCTGTACGGTCGCCGTCCTCATCCTGCGTGCGCCAGTTCTCCTCGAACTCGGTGTAGTGGATGAACTTTCCCGAGCGGATGCGCCTGCGCAGGCGGGCATTCGTCACACGCCTGCTGTTATGCACTATAAGCCACAGCACCAGCAATAATGCCAGTGCTGCGAAAAGATATATCTGTTGCTGTGTAAGCTCCATTACTGCTTTCCTGTTCTCTCCACCGAGATGACGCCCGGGATCTTCTTCAGCTTTACCATAAGGTTTGTAAGCTGCTCCATACCTGCGACCTCGATAGTCACCACAAGGCTTGCGTTGCCGTTCTTGAGCTGATGCGCATTCATTTCATAGATGGGAATGCGGTTGGATGCGATAGCCACCGATACATCGGCGATCATTGCCGTTCTGTCCTCGGTAACGATATCTATAGTAGCACGGTAGGATGTGGAATCATCCGCACCTGCCCAGCTTGCCTTTATCCAGCGCTCCTTGCTGTCCTCGTTCTCCATATTGTTGATAACGTTTATGCAGTCCAGCTTATGGATGGATACGCCGAAGCCTCTTGTCACAAAGCCGATAACAGGATCTCCGGGAAGAGGATTACAGCACTGCGCAAACTTCACCAGGCAGTTATCCACACCCTCGATTATAATGCCCTTCTTGCGGCTACGGCGGTTGTTCGCCTCGATATCCTCAAAAGGCTTGGGGCTGAGAGCCGCCTGCTCCTTCTGCTGGCGCAGCTGCTCCTCCTTGATACGCTGGATTATCTTCGAGAGAGAAACTCCCTGATATCCAACTGCCGCATACAGATCATCCACTGTTTCAAAGCGCTGACGCTGTGCGATGGTCTTGAGCATTTCAGGCTCGGGAATGATACCGTTGCGCCTGAATTCATGCTCCAGATCCATTCGTCCACGCTCGATATTCTCCTCACGGCGCTCCTTCTTGAACCAGCTTCTTATCTTGCTCTTGGCGGAGGTTGTCTTTGCAATCTCCAGCCAGTTGCGATTGGGGCCGTGTGTAGCGGAATTGGTGGTGAGTATCTCTACGATATCGCCTGTCTTGATGACATAATCAAGCGTCACCATCCTGCCGCCGACCTTGGCGCCTGTCATCTTGTTGCCCACCTGCGTATGTATAGCATAGGCAAAGTCGATAACAGTGGAGCCCAGCGGCAATGCAAAAACATCACCCTTGGGAGTAAACGCATACACCTCATCGGGAGCAAGGTCTGTCTTGATGGCATCTGCGATCTGCTCGACATCATCAGCCTCCTGCTGACGCTCCAGCAGCTGACGTATCCAGTCAAAACGCTGCTCGCCCGCAACACTCTTGCTGATGCCCGCTTTGTACTTCCAGTGCGCTGCGATACCATACTGCGCAGTATTGTGCATCTCCTGAGTGCGTATCTGCACCTCAAACGGGATGCCCTCTCTGCCCATTACAGTGGTGTGCAGCGACTGATAACGGTTAGGCTTCGGGGTTGCGATATAGTCCTTGAAGCGATAAGGAATGGGTCTGAACATATCATGGATCACGCCCAGTACATTATAGCACTCAACGACGGACTGCACGATAACTCTCACCGCATAAATATCATATATCTCATCGAAACGCTTGTTCTTTACATACACCTTCTTATAGATGCTGTAGATAGACTTTACACGTCCCTCAATTATCGGCTCGGGCTTGATATCCGTGATGCGCTCGCTGATACGGCTCTTGATGCTGTCGATGAACTTATCACGCTCGCCCTTATGCAGTTCTATCTGTCTTTCCACTTCGGAGCAGCCATAGGGATCGAGATAGTGGATAGCGATATCCTCCATCTCCTCCTTGACGTCGCTCATACCGAGTCGGTGAGCTATCGGAGCATAGAAGTTCATGGTCTCAAGAGAGGTCTTAAGCTGCTTATGGGGCGGTCTCGCATCCAGAGTGCGCATATTGTGCAGTCTGTCCGCAAGCTTTATGATGATAACTCGGATATCCTTGGACATCGCCATCAGGATCTTACGGATATTCTCCGCCTGCTGCTCCTCCTTGGAATTCAGCGGAACCTGACCGATCTTTGTAACACCGTCAACAAGCAGCGCCACATCCTCGCCGAACTTCTTGCGCAGCTCGTCCAGAGTAATATCTGTATCCTCCACCACATCATGCAGCAGCGCTGCGCAGATGGTGTCGGTATCCATGCAGAAATCCAGCAATATAGCCGCAACAGAAATAGGATGCGATATATACGGATCACCCGATGAACGCATCTGTCCCTTATGTGCTTCATTAGCAAGCTCATACGCCTGCATTATCTTATCCAGATCGTACTGCTTCTCAATAGAAGCTATACGCTCTGCAAGCTGTTCAATGGTGGTACATCCCACTGTGAACGCCCCTTTCCTTTGTCAAATCAGTTCAGTCTTTAGTTTCGCCAGCAGTCCCTGCGCAAACAGGTCACGCTTTTCCCTGACAGGAAGCATGCTGCATCGCTGCGCATCCGCTGCTTGCTTTATCATTCCTGCCTCAGCAAAAGCATCAAGACCGATCCTCAGCATACAGTAATTAACGCCTGCGCCGTATACGCACATATCCTCGGCAGACATCCTTGCGCCGTCCCTGCGGGCGATATCGTATATTCCCTTCAGCGCTTCACGGTCAGGGATGACTCTCGGGGCAAGCCTGCTGTCGCAGCCCTCGCCACGGATAAGCTCCTCATACACTCTCTTCGCTGCAAAGAAACGATCCTCGTTGAAATCCGAGGGGCGTATCTCCTGCACCTTCAGGTTAACGGACTTACTGCCATTGAATTCATTTATTTCCGCAACAGCCATGATATCCACACTGCTGCCTATCTCCGCATAGAACTCCGCAAACGGAATGCGGAAGCTCAGAAATTTCAGCACCGTACCGCCCGAGGAAGCTTCAAAGCTGATATATTTTCCTTCCTTCAGCGCACGCTTGGAGCGAATGATACAGTTCTTCAGCAAGAAAACAGGCTGCCTGTTGCCCTCACCGAACGGCTCCAGTCTTGAAAGCAGCTCCACATTCTCCGTCGTAAGCTCACGGCAGGTGACCTCCATATCCGCACTTGCCACATACACGGGCATCTTGGAGTAATTCTCACGGCAATAGCTGCTCACCCTGCTACGGAATTCCTCTATTTTATCAGCAGGGAGCGAAAAACCGCCCGCCTTCGGATGGCCGCCGAATTTTGTCAGTATATCAGAGCAGGCTTCCAGTGTCCTGTATATCGAGAAGCCGTCTATGCCTCTCGCCGAGCCTCTGCCCTCGCCGTTTTCCGTTCCGATGACAAACACAGGCTTGCCGTATTTTTCAAGCAGTTTTGCGCCGACTATGCCGATTATGCCGTGGTGCCATCCCTCGCCTGAAACTACCAGCACCCTTTCGGAAAGCAGCTTAGGCTCTGCCTCAAGCTTTGCTACGACCTCATCAAGCACTGCCGCTTCTGCACTCCTGCGCTTTGTATTGAGCTGCTCCAGCTCCTCTGCCAGAAGCGCTGCGGTATCAGGCGAATCTGCAAGCAGAAGCCTTGCCGCTCTGTCCGCCCCCGCCATACGTCCTGCCGCATTGATGCGTGGGCATATCGAATAGGCTATGGCATTGGAATTCACCTTTTCGGGAGCAACTCCCGCCGCTCTCAGCAGACGTTCTATGCCGATATTCTGGCAACTCTGTATATTTTCTATGCCTCTTTTAACTATGTAACGATTCTCACCTGTAAGCGGCATCACATCGCCGATAGTGCCGATAGCGGCAAGCTCGGCGTACTGCTCCATGACAAATTCCTCGTCCTCCTCCAGAGCGCACAGCAGCTTCAGAACCACGCCTGCGCCGCACAGCTGCTTGTAAGGAGAAAGATCATCCTCACGGTGCGGATCCACGCACGCTCCGCATACGGGAATATCCTGCGGCGGCTGGTGGTGGTCCGTAATGACAAGCTCCACGCCGTTATCCTGCAGGAACTGCGCTTCTTCAAGCGCCGAAATGCCGTTATCTACAGTGATAACAAGCTCCGTACCCTCTGCTATTATGCGCTTCAGCGCTTCGATATTCAATCCATAGCCCTCGGAACGGTCGGGGATATAGTAATCCACTTCTGCGCCCATGGCTTCAAGATATCCGTACAGCATTACGGTAGCAGTCACGCCGTCACAGTCGTAATCGCCGAATACAGTGATCTTCTTTCCCTCGTCCAGCGCCTCACGGATGATCTCCACTGCCCTGTCCATATCACGCAGCAGATACGGGTCTCCGAGAGAGCTGCAGGCAAAGAAATCCTGCGCCTGCTCCACGCTGCGTATTCCTCTGCCTGCCAGCAGCCTGCCGAGGAAATCTCCGAATTCACGCCGCATCTCTGCATTATCAGCAGGGGCGGCAGTTATCCATTTCTTCAATATGATACTCCTTATGGATGTAATTTGCTAAAACCTGTTTTCGGGTACACCTACCCAGTATAAAACATATTATTATTGTACCACAAAAGCAGGATTTGTACAAGGGTTTCAGCTGAAAAAACCACCGATAAGAAACAGTCATTTCACAGAATATATGAAGTTCTTGTGCATACTGCACAAGAAAGGACTGAAATCCATTGCTACTTTTGTTCACACAGTACCTTGCAAAACAAAATAGCTTGTGGTACAATAAGAACACAGGGAAAAACATATCGCATCGGAACTCAGGTTCCATTTTTTAAAAGCCCACTACCTTGTAACACAAAATACCTTGTCACAAAGAAAACGATATGGAGGATACATGAATTCACAGCTGAAACGAGGCACTCTTGAGCTTTGCGTGCTGTCGATACTGAACAGCAGCGACTGTTACGGCTATGAGCTTGTAAACAAGATCTCGGAATGTATGCACGTCACGGAAGGCACGATATATCCGCTGATGAAGCGTCTGAAGGAATCGGACACCATTGATTCATATATAGTGGAATCCACGGAAGGCCCACCGAGAAAATACTACAAGATAACCGACACAGGAAAGCAAGAGCTTGAAAGATTAACAAAAGAATGGTTTGAGTTTGTAAAGAGCGTAAATGATCTTCTGAAAGGAGACAATTTAGATGACAGCGAAGAATAAAGACGATTTTTTATATCAGCTCCATCACGAGCTGCACAGAATAGGCGTTGACAACAACGACGATATCATTTTAGATTTCGAGGAGCATTTCAGAGCCAGCGCAGAGCAGGGTCTCACCGAAGAACAGACCTGTGAAAAGCTCGGCGATGTCAAGGAGATCGCCCGCAGCTATGTGGATATCGAAAGCACAGCGATCAACAGCATCCTCGCAAACGCTATCGAGGACGCAAGGCCTCATGTGAGCCTTGTTAAACCGGGCAGAGAATATTCCGCATCCGAGCCGATGCCGATGGAGTCCATCCGAGAGATCACTCCCGAACATATCGCAGAGGAACAGATACCCTCATCACAGCCTGTAAGCTCCGTTCGTGAGATCACCCCCGAGCATATCGCAGAGGAGCCTGCTCCCGATGAAAACACTTCAGGCGTGAGAAGCTTCACTCCCGAACACACCGCTGAAGAACAGCCCGCTCCCGCAGCCGCTGCACAGGAAGCGCCTGCTGCTCAGCCTGCACCCGAGCAGACTAAGACAGATGACAGCCACAAGGCCGAGATACCTCCTCAGGACTGCACAGGCAAAACAAACAACGAAAGCAGCTTCCGCTTCAGCGATCTCAAGGGCATGACGCCCAATGTCAACATCGGTAAGCTCATCGTTCAGCTTTGCCTTGATCTCTTCCTCTGGTCATGGCTGGTGCCTATGCTGGTAAGCATTACCTGCTCTATTTTTGGCACAATAGTGGGCGGCATATTCGGAATGATATTCAATGCAATGCTTCCCTTCCACGTTCTCAGCCGAATCTTCCTCGGCGTTGGTCTCTTCTCCTTCGGAGTGCTGATGATACTGTTCGGCGTTCAGATGGTCAAGTGGCTGATAAAGCTTATCAAATATATCATCGTAAGCCACATCAAGGCTATCTACGATCTGTAAGGAGGTGCCGTAATGAAGCATTTAGTTGGATTCTTTCTCCCCCTTTGCATATTCTCTTTCATAGCATTCGGCATCTCTGTTGCAGTGCTGGGTATTGAGGGCGACGCCCGCAAGCCTGAGGCTTCGCTCAAGTCCGCAACCACCGTGCTTAATGAGGAGTACAGCCGCATCGAAGTATCCTCAAGCTTCGGTAATATGTATGTATATCCGATTGATAACAACTCCACTGTGATCATTGCGGATGAAACAATAATGGAAAATGTATCCGCCTATATCAAGGACAACACACTGTATGTTCAGTGTACCGATCGTTTTGAGGACGGCTTTGACTTCTCTGACCTGTTCAGCGGTATGTTTGTCTTTAATAGCGGAGATGTGACAGTATATGTCCCCGAAAAGACATACGATGCACTCTATGCTGACAACGGCTCGGGCAATACAAAAATTCTGAGCGTCGCAGCAAAGATCGCAACAATGAATAGCGGCTCAGGAACTATCGCATATGCGCAGCCTGACGACTTCCGCAGCGAAGCGATCACCGTTGAGATCGGCTCGGGAAACTGCTCGGTATACAATGCAGATACTCGCAACTATTATGTTGAAATGGGTTCGGGAAACATCAATATGTACGGTCTTACAGGCAATGGCGATATTGATGTTTCCAGCGGCAACTGCAAGTTGAACTATAAGGCGCTTAACGGCGATATAGCAGTCGATATCGGCTCGGGCAATCTTGATCTTAATTTCCCCGAGGGCATCTCCGCTAAAGTATTCGCAGATATGGGCAGTGGCGATGTGGATATCGAATATTACGATACAGATACAGATGTGGACGACGGCGAAAGCGTCACTATAAACGGCGGCGAGTACAGCATCAACATAGACATGGGATCAGGCAATGTGGATATAACCGACGAGGTGGAATATATGCTCCCTGACCTGCCCTCTCTGCCTCCTGTCATTGACTTCGGTACTGCAAACGTCGCAACATCCACAGTAGTTTCCACCGCAGTACAGTCTGAGGTTGCGCTCCCCGGTGTTCATGTAGGTGAAGACGGCGTGGATGTAAACCTCGGTCCCATCGATGTGGATGTTGATGATGAACACGTTGATGTAAACGTCGGACCCATTGATGTTGACGTAAACGAGGATAAGGTAAAAGTCGAGATAGGCGATCTGAAGGTCGATATCGGCTGATACAACTGATTCAGAACTGATTAAATTCGTTATAAACGCATAGTGGAAAGGGACTGCACGAAAAATGCAGAGGTAGTCCCCAACCACTGGTGCGCTCAAAATAAAGCCATATTTTTACAGACTTGCTATTAACTAGCATGATTTCGAAAGGAGTTTTCACCATGGAAAAGCAGATCTACAGATTCAATAACGACATCGAGACATTAGAGGTTGGCTCTATCGGAGCTAAGATCATCGTCCGCACTCACGAGAAGGACGAGTTCTACGCAGAATACAGCAACCCCAAGGACACCCCCGAATTCTGCGCAGTACTCTCAGGTACTACCCTGTCCTTCAAGGAGAAGATGGCGCTCACCATCTTTGCGCCTAAGCCCTCCGAGGACTACACAATCACAGTATATGCGCCCCAGAAGAAGCTCGGCAAGCTGCGTATCAACACAGCAAGCGGTGGCGTTGACATCGCAGAGGTCACAGCAAACGAGTTCGATCTGAACACCGCTTCGGGCAACATCAATATCAACGCATTCTTCGACAACGTAAAGCTGCAGTCCGCTTCGGGCAACATCATTCTCACAAACCCCACAACAGAGACTGCTGTGAATGTAAAGGTGTGCAGCGTTTCCGGTACTGCAACCATCAACGGTTACAAGGCTCAGGAATTCAGCCTGCATTCCGTTTCAGGCAAGACAGAATTCAACGGCGCATCAGGCTACGGCAAGATCGCAGTTACTTCGGGCAACATCTTCATCAACTACGCTGAATGGAACAACGATCTCAGCATAAGCGCCATCAGCGGTAACGTTAATGTGACTCTCCCCGAGAACGCAGGTGTCGAAGTCAATTTCGAAGGCGTTTCGGGCAACCTCAAGACCGACCTCGGCGCAACAAAGGGGCAGTTCATGAACCTGGGCAAGGGTACAACAGGCAGATTCGGCGGCGAGAATTCTCACAAGCTGAACATCTCCCTTACAAGCGGTAATGTGACTGTAGCACAGCAGTAAAGCTATCCCGATGACAGTTCAGCCACAGTTCTGACAGCGGGTAAGATATAAAGCCCCGTGCCTGCAAAACGGCGGTACGGGGCCTGATTATGAATGGTAGGTGATTGGCATGAAAAGGTATAAGGCAGCGTTATGGTCTGCTCTGCTCGCAGTAACTGCGATTGCAGCGATAGGGCTTGAAAGAGTCCTCTGCATGATAACGGAAATGATCATCTACGGCACTGAGATGAGCGCATGGTCAGTTCCGCAGCATATACTGTACAGACTGGTCATCTGCCTGATATGGGGAGCAACAGCTGTAACGCTGGTGTTTCTCGCAAAGGATGAATGTGATTTCGACATCTTCAGGAGCGGCAAAAAAATGAGCGCCACGCAATGGATGCTCATCGGCGAGATAACCGCCGGAAGCCTGATAATCTCCTGCATGAGCTGGAACGGCTCAAAGGTAATACATGAATTTCTCGCAAACGGATGGATCAAATTCATCTTTCAGTACATCTTCTACCTGTTTGAGATGGTGCTGGTAACTCTTATACTGGTATTCGGACAGCGTGCATTCGAGCAGCTTTTCAGGCTAAGAAACATACCCTACGGTGGCATACTGATCGCTATTGCATGGGGAGCTTACCGCTTCATCACAGAGGGAGTTGCTCAGGGCGTGATAAGCATGCTTATGGGACTTGCGTTCGGATGTGTGTATCTTCTGGTGAACAGGGATATCAAAAAGGCTTATCCGATATTGTTTGTTATGTTTGCGATATAACGATTGCCGCTTTTGTCATTGGACCGAAGCGGCAGACTTTTATTATCACACAACAAAACCCCCGATGTTTCCATCGGGGGTCGTTGCTATTTAAGGTTTGTTTTCAAGGATTAGCCCTCGAACTCAGCCTTGTACATCTTGTCCATCTCAACAAGGTGCTTGTACTTATCCTTAGCATTCTGCTCAGCGATATCGAACAGAACCTTAGCTCTGTCGGGGTTAGCACGCATCAGAGAGTTGTAACGAACCTCTCTCATCATGAATGCCTGGTAATCGCCTGTAGGAGCCTTGCTGTCGAGAGAGAAGGGAGACTTGCCCTGATCCTTCAGTGCGGGGTTGAAGCGGAACAGGTGCCAGTAACCAGCCTCTACTGCTTCCTTCTCAACCTGCTGAGCGATGGTCAGACCGCCCTTGATACCGTGGTTGATACAAGGAGCGTAAGCGATGATCAGAGAAGGACCATCATAAGCCTCAGCCTCAGCAATAGCCTTCAGACACTGGTTCTTGTCAGCGCCCATAGCGATCTGTGCAACGTATACATAGCCGTAGCTCATTGCGATACCTGCGAGATCCTTCTTCTTAACATCCTTACCGCCAGCTGCGAACTGAGCAACCGCACCTACGTTAGTAGCCTTGGAAGCCTGACCGCCTGTGTTGGAGTAAACCTCAGTATCGAATACAAAGATGTTAACGTTCTTGTGGGATGCGATTACATGGTCGAGACCGCCGTAACCGATATCGTAAGCCCAGCCGTCACCACCGAGGATCCACTGGCTCTTCTTGGAGAGGTAGTTCTTAGCCTTCAGGATCTCCTTAGCGCCGTCGCAGTCACAAGCAGACAGAGCGTCAACCAGTGCCTTTGTAGCAGCAGCGTTAGCCTTAGCGTCATCCTTAGTCTCGAGATATGTGTCGATGAGAGCAACTGTCTCAGGCTTTGCAGTTTCCTTCAGAGCCTCGAGCTGCTTCATAGCACGTGTTCTCAGTGTATCCTGAGCAAGGAACATACCGAGACCGAACTCAGCATTGTCCTCGAACAGGGAGTTACCCCAAGCGGGACCCTTGCCTTCCTTATTCTTTGTGTAAGGAGTGGAGGGAGCAGAGCCTGCCCAGATAGAGGAGCAGCCTGTTGCGTTAGCGATGTACATTCTCTCACCGCAAACCTGTGTGATCAGCTTAGCATAAGGTGTCTCACCACAGCCTGCGCAAGCGCCGGAGAATTCGAGCAGGGGCTGCTTGAACTGAGAACCCTTAACTGTGGTATCAGCAAACTTAGCGAATACCTCAGGCTTGTCAGCAACTTCCTTAACTGCATAATCGAATACTTCCTGCTGCTTCTTATCGAGCATCTCCTCGATGGGCTTCATAGCGAGAGCCTTTGTCTTAGCAGGGCAAGCCTGTACACAAGCGCCACAACCTGTACAGTCAAGTGTGGAGATAGCCATTGTGTACTTCAGGCCGGGCAGACCTGTTGCATCCTTAACAACTGTAGCCTCGGGAGCAGCTGCAACCTCAGCGTCGTTCAGGATCATAGGACGGATAACTGCGTGAGGACATACGAAGGAGCACTGGTTACACTGGATACAGTTCTCGGGGATCCACTCGGGAACGTCAACAGCGATACCACGCTTCTCATAAGCAGCAGCACCCTGGGGGAATGTACCGTCAGCCATATCAACGAATGTGGATACGGGCAGCTGGTCGCCACGCTGAGCGTTTACAGGGATCAGGATGTTGTTTACGAAGTCTACGAGCTTCTTGTCGTCGCCTGTAGCCTTAACAACAGGCATCTCGCCCTCTGCGTTAGCCCAGTCAGCGGGAACGTCAACCTTAACAACCTCGCCTGCACCTCTGTCGATAGCAGCGTAGTTCATGTTAACGATCTCGTCACCCTTCTTAGCGAAGGACTTGTAAGCAGCCTGCTTCATGTACTCTACTGCCTCTGCAGCAGGGATGATGTTAGCAAGAGAGAAGAATGCGGACTGAAGAACAGTGTTTGTCTTGTTGCCCAGACCGATCTCCTTAGCCACCTTGATAGCGTTGATGATGTAGAAGTTGATGTTGTTCTTAGCGATGTAAGCCTTAACGGGAGCGGGAAGCTTCTCGTTCAGCTCATCAACAGACCACTGGCAGTTCAGCAGGAATGTACCGCCGGGAACAACGTCCTGAACCATATCGTACTTGTCGATATAGGAGGGGTTATGACATGCAACGAAGTTAGCCTTGTTTACAAAGTATGTAGACTTGATGGGGCTCTTACCGAATCTCAGGTGAGAGATGGTTACGCCGCCGGACTTCTTGGAGTCATATGCAAAGTATGCCTGAGCATACATGTCTGTGTGGTCACCGATGATCTTGATGGAGTTCTTGTTAGCACCAACTGTACCATCAGAACCGAGACCCCAGAACTTACAGCAGGTTGTACCCTCAGGTGTTGTGTTGGGGTTCTCAGTGATAGCGAGGGAGAGGTTTGTAACGTCGTCCTCGATACCGATAGTGAATACATCCTTGTCCTTGTTGTTGTAAACTGCGATGATCTGAGCAGGGTTGCAGTCCTTGGAGCCGAGACCGTATCTACCGGAGAATACGGGAACATCCTGGAACTTGTTCTCCTTCTTGAGAGCAGCAACAACGTCGAGGTACAGAGGCTCGCCGAGAGAGCCGGGCTCCTTAGTTCTGTCGAGAACGGAGATCTTCTTAACTGTTGCGGGGATAGCGTCAACAAATGCGGAAGAGCAGAAGGGTCTGTACAGTCTAACCTTTACGAGACCAACCTTGCGGCCCTGAGCCAGCATGAAGTCGATTGTCTCCTCGATAGTGTCACAAGCAGAACCCATAGCGATGATAACTTCCTCAGCATCGGGAGCGCCATAGTAGTTGAACAGCTTGTAATCTGTACCGATCTCAGCATTAACCTTGTTCATGTACTCTGTAACTACCTCGGGGATAGCGTTGTAGTACTTGTTGCAAGCCTCACGAGCCTGGAAGAAGATATCAGGGTTCTGAGCTGTACCGTGGAGAACAGGGTTCTCAGGGTTCAGAGCTCTGTCACGGAATGCCTGGATGGAATCCCAGTCAACCATCTTGGAGAGAGTCTCGTTGTCCCAAACCTCGATTTTCTGGATCTCATGGGATGTTCTGAAGCCATCGAAGAAGTGCAGGAAAGGAACTCTGCCCTTCAGAGTAGCCATATGAGCTACTGCACCGAGGTCCATAACCTCCTGAGGGTTAGTGGAGCAGAGCATAGCATAACCTGTCTGACGGCAAGCGTAAACGTCGCTGTGGTCGCCGAAGATGGACAGAGCGTGGGATGCTACTGCACGAGCGGAAACGTGGATAACAGAGGGAAGCAGCTCACCTGCGATCTTATACATGTTAGGGATCATCAGGAGCAGACCCTGAGAAGCGGTATAAGTAGTTGTCAGCGCACCTGCGGAAAGAGAACCGTGAACAGCACCTGCTGCACCTGCCTCGGACTGCATCTCTACAACCTTAACAGTCTCACCGAAGATGTTCTTTCTTCCTGCGGTAGCCCAGGAATCGGTAACCTCAGCCATTACGGAAGAGGGGGTGATGGGGTAAATTGCAGCGAGGTCTGTAAACGCATAGGAAACGTGACCTGCAGCGTTGTTACCATCCATCGTAAGCTTTTGTCTAGCCATTGGTTTTATCCTCCTTATAATATCAGAAAATCCCACACCTTGTTTTCACATAGGCATAGTATTTCTAATAAGTCGGATCGTAGCCATGTC
>JAZSGG010000134.1:0-34490 GCA_045532595.1 Oscillospiraceae bacterium
AAGGAGTTGTTCCTGAGTATTGTCTTCCTAAGACCGCTTGGCCTCCGACTTCCTGTACCAAATCCGCCGGGGATGGCAGCGGTACCGCCCTTTGCGATAGGGGTGAGGGTATCTATAACACGCTGACCTGTAATGAGCGGACGGGAAACGGGCAGGCGCTTTGAAACGGGTCTGCTGCTCTTGATAGGCCACTTCTGTACCATGGTGAGCGGTAAATTATCGCCGTTTTCTGTCTGCACGGTGATGATCTCGTCATGCACTTTATGCTTTCCGTTTGCAGTGACGGAAACAACAGTTCCGCTTACGTTCGGAGGCACCATGCAGCGGTGTTCGATAAGGGCGGTTTCGGGGCAGGTGCAGTATATCTGACCGCCTGTTACCTTATCGCCGACCTTAACAGTGACGGTAACATCAAATTCCCGCTCTTCGTCAAGAGAGAATATGCTGCTGCCCTCGGATACAAATACGCCGTTAAGCTTAGTCATATCACGCAGTGGGCGCTCGATGCCATCGAAGATATTGGAAATGATGCCTGGGCCGAGAGTTGCACATACAGGCGCACCTGTCGCTACTACAGGCTCACCTATCTTCAGGCCTGCGGTGTTCTCGTACACCTGAATTGTTGTGAATTCATCGTTTACGCCGATGACCTCTCCGATAAGGCGCTTTTTACCGACGTAGACCATTTCCAGCATGGAAAATTCCTTTGCTGCGGCAACCTTGACAACAGGGCCGTTTATAGCATAGATAGTATTCAATCGGGTTCATTCCTTTCAGAGAGTTACAGTCTTAACTCTGTTTTTTCGTTGAAGCGCTTTTTCTCGTCCTCAAGAGCGGTGTCCAGTGTAACATCGCAAAGAACGTTCTTGTTGCGGCACATTGCACGAAGGCCGCCCAGACGGATGCTGTTGTCAGCAGTGACCTCGCAGCTGGTGAGAGCACGAACGGCGTCCACATCGCAGGGACGTGCATATATGAGTGTAGCGCTGTCCAGTGCGATAGCTGCACGGATCTTTTCGAGGGAGCGCTTCAGATATTCCGCATACTCCTCCGAAAGAGTGAAAGCCTTCAGTTTGTTTTCTGTTTCTGCGAAAAACTCCGTGATAAGCTCATTTCTATGGATCAGCACGGATTTTTTCAGCTCATAGTCGCAGCGGGACATTTCTCTGCGGTGATCCGCTTCGCTGCGGGCAAGTTCGGTTCTTATTCTGTTCAGGGCATCCTTTGTGGCAAGCTTGTCCTTAGCCCTGCCTGAAGCTGCCTTTCTTGCACGCATCTCAGCCGTGATCTCTCTGGCTTCGGCTTCGGCATGCTCCTGTATCGCCTGCCTGAACATTTCAAGTTTGTTGGTGATATCCATCAATAGATCCTTCCTGTCAGAGCTTGATTCCTATAGCTTCGCTGACGTATCTTCCAATAGCCTCAGTTACGCCCGAATTGCCGTGGCGGTCGGGTACTTCCACTATCAGCGGACGGCGGCAGCTGAGCTTCAGACTATAGACACGCTCGTGGCAAAGTTCAACCAGCTTTTCTGTCATCAGCACCACTGCGATGCTCTGGTCGGCAAAGGCTGCATCCAGTGCGGAGTTTACCTCCTCGGCAGTGTGAGCTACAACGCCTTCTATTCCTGCAAGGCGCATGCCCATCTGTGTGTCTATGTTGTCGCTTATAATATAGAATTTCATAGTGATATTATCCGAACAGGATAAGGATGGAGATAAGCAGACCGTAGATCGCAACACCCTCGCCCAGAGCAACGAAGATCAGAGCCTTGGTGAATGCCTTGTCGTTCTCGCTTACCGCACCGATAGCTGCAGGAGCAGCGCTGCCTACCGCAATACCTGTACCGATGGTAGCCATACCAGTGGAAAGAGCTGCTGCAAGGTACTTCATACCCTCTGTGAAGCCGTCAGCGGCAACTGCAGCGGTCTCGCCTGCAGCGAATGCGCCTGTCATGGGGATGATGGTCATGACTGCCATAACGCTGATAAAGGATGCGATATTTGTGATAACAGCACGCTTTCTGTTGGTGGGCTTATGCTCCTTTGTGCGCTTCAGGTTGATGAACAGGGGCAGCAGTATCGCAGCAACAGCGATAAGCGGCATAGCAAAAAACATTACGATTTCCATTTTGATTTCCTCCAAAGTATATTAGTTTTCAGTCTCAAAGGTTATTTCGATGGGGCGGAAGCCCTTACCGTTTCCGCTGTAGAAGCGGTTGAATATCTCATAGAACTCCAGACGCAGGATCTGAATACCTACCAGCAGACCCTCAACGCCCATTACGATGAGATTGCCAATGATGTAGGTTATTACGGTGCCTACGGTTATCTCGGCGCCTGCAACGTTAGTTCCTGCGAGCTGCGCCACTACCAGCATCATACCCGCATGGCTCAGAATAAAGCCGCCTATACGCAGGAAGGACATGGTGTTTGAAAGGAAGCTCAGCGCTGCTTCAAACAGGTCGATAAAGTTTTCGATGATGAAGTTGCCTATAGATATCTTTTCCTCATGCTTGGTACCCGATATCAGGTCGGACAGCGGATGCTTGAAGAATATCAGCACCAGCGGCAGCACAATGAGGCAGATTATATATGCTGGGTTAAAGAGATTGATATTCAGCATGAACATGCATGCAACACCTGCAACAAGCGAGATATAGAACATAAGTCCGCACACGCCGTTCACGCTGAACAGTGCCTCGCCCCATTTCCGCTTGCGGAAGTTGAGAACGGTATTGAACGTCATGGAGATGACGATAAGCACGATACCTATTCCGAGCGCCGCTATCAGCAGTACCGTTGCGACCTGGAAGATGTTGTGGGGTTGTTCGGTGTAGCCGAGGAGCTTCCAGATATTCTCACGGTGGAAGAACGGCTCGATGATGGTCTCTATACCGAATACGGAGCCGTAAAGCACGCCGAATGCTGCAGAGAAAAGACCGATCCTCGTCATTATCGGGAAAAGTCCGTTCTTTGAGAAGCGGCTGCCGATCAGACCCAGCAGGGAGATCGCCAGACCCTGACCTACATCGCCGAACATTATGCCGAACATCAGCATATACGTCACAGCCACATAAGGCGTGGGATCAAATGTTCCGTATTCGGGCAGACCGTACATCTTCACGAACATCTCAAACGGGCGGAAGATTACGTTGTTGTGCAGCTTCACAGGTACATCCGCAGAAGCCATACGACCCTTTATCGGTATCTGAGTGGTGGTCACGCTTTCTATTGCAGTAAGCTTGTCTGTAAGCTCTTCGCAGTGCCTTGTGGGGCAGTAGCCGCTGAAGGAGAACTGCAGATCGGATATCAGCGCTTTCTTTCTCAGCTCAAAGCAGTCGTACAGATATTTCAGCTTGCTCATCACGGCGAGAAGCTCGTCCTTGTGAGTTTCGGCAAAGCTGTTCAGCTTCTTTTCGAGATCCGCTATGATCTTTTCCTCATTTGCCATTATCTGCTGCAGCACTTCATCTGTGGAGTCAGGATCGTGGATCAGGTAATCGGGAAGTCTTGTGCGCTCAAAATAGAGCGAATTCATTACCATATCCGCAAATTCCGAGGACTTATTCGGTGTGAGGTAAAGTCCCCATGCATATCCGTCCTTTTCCTCGAAGTTGATGAAATGCAGGCATTTCTTGTCATAGTATTCCAGCTTCTGAAGATTCTCAACAGGCATTCTGCCCAGTCTTGATTTCACATATTTCATGTTGAACAGCTCAGTGAAGCTCACATCCAGATGCAGCATGTGCTTTACATAGGAGTCTGTCTGCCTGTGCTCCTCAAGAGCGGCGTGCATATCCTCGTATGCTGTTTTCAGTTCCGAAAGCTGCTTGGACAGCTCGGAATTATAGTTTCTGAAATCCTCTGCACTTTCGTAGCTTACGTTGCTGTAATCCACAAACTCGGGGGATATATTAAGCGCCTGAACTGTTTCCTTCAGATCGCTGTAAGCGCTTTCGTAGGGATTCTGTTCATTGATGCTGCGCATCAGCGTGCTGTTGCTCACATCTGATATCTGGAACATCCTGCTTTCGCAGCAGAGCATGAGAGCGTCATCAAGCTTATCGAGAGTACCTTCAACGGTAAGCTGTGACATCCTTTCAATACCCATAAATGCACCGCCTTTCATATTACCAGCATACCGAGGATATCGCTGCTGTTAAGACCATAGCGTATTCCTTCGATAGCTGTTTTTACGTTTCTTTGTTCTATTTTAAGACATTCGATCAGCGAATAGTAAACTGCTGCGGAGTTGCCTGACATCCTTATCAGGCGCCGCAGGTGATCGAGATTCAGTCTGTCCGTGAGCTGTTCTATACTGCTGAATTCCGCAGGCTCTGTTATACGGTAGCCGAGCTCACTCAGCTCGTTTTCTATCTTTTCGATATCGGATATCTGCATCAGCCGCTCTATAGCCTCGTTGTTAAGGCGGTATTTGAACGGCAGCAGTGTGGAATGAACATCCTCTGCCGAAGCCCCGAAGGCTCTCATACGGCAGCAGGAGACTACGTTTTCCATGTCTATGCTTTTGAGAAGCGCACGCTTCAGCTCGTTCAGCTTTTTGCCTGAATAGGTCTTTTCCGCAGTCTTCAGTGCGGACAAGTAGTAGAACGTGTACAGCCTTCGCTCGCATTCCCGAATGTTTATGCTGCCTGATTCAGCGGCATCAATAAGAAGGGAACGCAGCGCTTTGGCAAAAGGCGTGCCTTCCAGCAGGTGAGCGATGTCGAGATAGGTCTCGGCTCTGCCCATAGCCATCAGATCTGTAGACGCATGCTCCACCAGAAACATCGGCAGGGATGCGATATATCGGTCTGCAGTTCCTGCGGATATGCCCTCTATGGCGTTGATTATCTGATCGGCCTCCAGCTGCATGATGATGTAGCGGAAGAAGATACGGCTGTCGCTGTGATCGAACCTGTGGAAGCGCTCAAACACGTCAAAAGTCGAGCGGCTCAGCAGTGACTCAAGCTGACCTCTGTGTACGGTCTGAGGATTTATGCCTGCCAAAGTCTTGCCAT
The DNA here is from genome assembly GCA_045532595.1 of Oscillospiraceae bacterium. Classification (GTDB taxonomy): domain Bacteria; phylum Bacillota; class Clostridia; order Oscillospirales; family Ruminococcaceae; genus CAG-115. Next base: position 5,024 of record JAZSGG010000134.1, read on the forward strand.
AGCGCTCGGTCTGCTTCAGAAACGCTGCCGCTTCAGCCACTGTAGGCTTTGAGCAGAGCTGGGCGTAATCCTCGGCGGTAAGCGACCTGCCGTATATCGCCCTTGCTTTGGCGATAACGGAATTGGACGAAAATGACATAATTATCTCCATCGGGATTGTTTCCCGCTATTGTTGTTATACTCCTGTAATGCGGCTGATTATCTCCGACTGCCATTCGCTGCGGTGGGCGGCGAAAATGCCATCCAGATGTTCAGTGCTTTCCACGAGGGCAGCCTTTGCGTTGCGCTTTTTTTCCTCAAGCTGCTGTGCATGCTGCTTCATAGCCTCGTCTGCTTTGGCACGTTCATCTGAGATAAGTCTTTCACGGCGATTGGCGAATTTTTCATCGGATTCATCCATGCGCCTCAGCTCTGCCTCCACGATAAGCTCGGTGTGGGCAGCTGCATTCTTGTCTATTTCGATTATCTGTCTGAGAATATCCATATCAAGACCTGCCTTGTAGGTTAATTTTTGATTTAGTGTATACCTATTTATTATATACTAAAAACGACCTTATATATCATAATCCAAAACAAGAAAATCTTCAATGGCAATATTGAACAAATATCGCGGTTGAATAGTGTGGTTTTGTCAAAAAAACAATATTTTTACCGAGCCTTTGCCGCACTTCAAGCAAAAAAAGGAACGGATGTGGATATCCGTTCCTTCTGATGTGTTATCAAGATGAAGATCAGTTCTTCAGGCTCTGCATGGGGGCAGGGATGCGTCCGCCACGGCTGATGAACTTGGAAGAGGAGAACTTGTTGATCTTCATAACAGGTCCGCTGCCGAAAAGTCCGCCGAATTCCAGCATATCGCCTTCCTTCATACCGATAGCGGGAATAACACGCACTGCTGTGGTCTTGGAGTTTACCATACCGATAGCAGCTTCGTCTGCGATGATAGCGGAGATGGTGTCAACAGGTGTATCGCCGGGAATGCAGATCATATCCAGACCTACGGAGCATACAGCTGTCATAGCCTCCAGCTTATCAAGTGAGAGCGAGCCGCATACTGCAGCGTCGATCATGCCAGCGTCCTCGGAAACGGGGATGAATGCACCGCTCAGACCGCCTACATGAGAGGAGGCCATAACGCCGCCCTTCTTTACAGCATCGTTCAGCATAGCGAGGCAGGCTGTTGTGCCGTGAGTGCCGCAGCTCTCAAGGCCGATCTCCTCAAGAATATGTGCAACGGAATCGCCTACAGCGGGAGTGGGAGCGAGGGAGAGGTCAACGATGCCGAAAGGCACGCCGAGACGTCTTGAAGCCTCAGTACCAACCAGCTGACCCATACGGGTGATCTTGAACGCAGTTTTCTTGATGATATCTGCGATCTCTGTCATGTTAGCCTCAGGGTGCTTTGCGATGGCTGCTCTTACAACGCCGGGACCGGAAACGCCCACGTTGATCTCGGTGTCATATTCGCCTACGCCGTGGAATGCGCCTGCCATGAAGGGGTTATCCTCGGGAGCGTTGCAGAATACAACGATCTTGGCTGCGCCGAAGCAGAAGTTATCCTTTGTTGCGGCAGCGGCATCATATACTACCTTACCCATCATGGAAACGGCGTCCATGTTGATGCCTGCCTTGGTGGAGCCGATGTTTACGGAAGAACACACATTTGAGGTCTCTGCCATAGCCTCGGGGATGGAGTTGATAAGCTCCAGATCGCCTGCTGCAAAGCCCTTATGTACCAGTGCGGAATAACCGCCGATGTAGTTTACGCCTGTACCCTCAGCAACACGCTGCAGGGTCTTTGCGAACTTGACGGGGTTCTTGCTCTTTGTTGCGGCTGCAACGATGGAGATAGGTGTTACGGAAATTCGCTTGTTGATGATCGGGATGCCGTACTGTTTCTCGATATCCTCGCCTGTCTTTACGAGGTTTTCTGCCTTGCGCATCATCTTGTCGTAGATGCGGTCGCAGGCACGGTTTTCATCGCTGTCTATGCAATCGATCAGGGAGATACCCATGGTTATCGTACGGATATCCAGGTTCTCCTCCTGTATCATCTTTATCGTTTCAAGAATATCGCCTGAATTAAGCATTAGTCAAATTCTCCTTAGATTATTCTGTTCTCTTGTATCAGATCCTGTGCATTGCGTTGAAGATGTCCTCGTGCATAACGTGTACCTGAAGACCCATCTCCTTGCCTGCTGCAACCAGCTTGTCTGCAAAATCAACATAGTCAACGGTGAGGTTGGATATTTCGATCATCATGGTCATTGCAAACAGATCCTGCATGATGGTCTGTGTAACGTCCATAACATTTGCCTTGCACTCTGCGCAGATACCGCTGACCTTTGCCAGAATACCTACTGTGTCCTTACCGATAACGGCTACAACTGCTCTCATTTTGTCCTCCTTGCTGCGGGCGTATTGTATAAAATAACCGCTCGCATGGCTTTTAATAATTATTTCTTATCTATTATACTAAAAAATCATCAAAAAGTAAATGTATTCATAGACAAATTTGAAAATTTGTGATAAAATAATAAAAAAACTGTCCGCAGAGGGATTTTTATGTGTAAATTTTTCTCCGACGGATAACAGAACAAGGAAGAGACAAATTGAACACTATAACCATACCTGTGGACTGCCATATGCATTCCACATTATCTCCCGATGGCTGCGATACGCCCGAAGAAATGGCAAAGCGTGCCTGTGAGCTTGGTATACAGCACTTCACGCTTACGGACCACATTGAAAATGAAAAGCTTGACAGCTGGGATTATCATGGCGCGATGGAGAAGTCCCGTGAAGTATATCTGCAGCTGAAAGAGGAATACGCAGGCCGCATGAACGTCTATTACGGCGCAGAGCTTGGTCAGCCGCTGTATAACTTACCGCAGGCAGAGAGAATACTTGAGCAGTACGACTATGATTTCGTGCTTGGTTCGCAGCACCGCACAAAGAGCTACGCCCGTGTGGATAAGCTGCCTGACAGCGAGGATATCCGTTACCGTTATATGGATGAATATTTTGAAGAACTGCTGGCTCTTGCTGAATGGGGAAGGTTTTGCTCGCTTTCGCATCTTACCTTTCCGCTTCGCTTCATAAGCGGGGATTTCGGCGGTCATGTGGTGGATATGAGCCGCTATTCAGCGATCGTCGATAAGATACTTGATACTATCATCAGCAAGGATATCGCAATGGAGGTAAATTCCTCAGGCATACGCAAGGGGCTCCATGTGCCTATGCCTTCCGCTGAGTATATACAGCGCTACTACGACAAGGGCGGACGTATGATAACCATCGGCTCTGACGCTCACCGTGTTGAAGATGTTGGAGCGGATATTCCCGAATGTCTTGCAATGTTGAAGAAAATCGGTTATAATGAAATATGTGTTTTCAGTCGCAAACAGCCGACTTTTATAAAAATCTGATCTTGGAGGAAATGTTATGAACAAGCTGCTGGATTTATTAAGAGAGAACGCCAGACTTTCCAATGCGGAGCTTGCCGCAATGCTGGGTATTTCCGAGGCGGAAGTCGCCGCGCAGATAAAACAGCTTGAAAACGACGGCATAATCATGGGTTATACCGCTATCATAAATGAAGAAACTGTGGATGAGACTCTCGTTACCGCCATCATAGAGATCAAGGTTGCCCCTATGAAGGGCAAGGGCTTTGACGAGCTTGCTCATACCATCATGGAGTATGAGGAGGTAGACAGTGTATTCCTGCTGAGCGGCGCTTATGATCTTTCTGTCACCGTCAAGGGTACAAGTCTGCGTAAGGTGGCGATGTTCGTCTCCGACAGGCTTTCTGCGCTGGACGGCGTTATTTCCACCGCTACTCACTTTATCCTCAAGAGATACAAGGAGAAGAACCATGTATTCAGTGAGGAAAGCACCGATGAAAGGAGCCTCGTTTCTCCGTGATAGATTATGACAAGATCCTTCCCGAGCGCATAAAGTCCATTCAGCCCTCGGGAATAAGAAAATTCTTTGATATAGCTCAGCAGGTGGAGGGCGTTATCTCCCTTTCCGTGGGCGAGCCTGATTTCAAGACGCCCTGGGCAGTCCGCAAGGAGGCTATCCGTGTGCTTGAAAAGGGCAGGACCGCATATACCGCAAACAGCGGACTTATCGGTCTGCGCCGTGTTATTGCGGATTATCTGCGCACTACTATCCATACCGAATACGATCCCGAAAAGGAGATCATCGTAACTGTAGGCGGCTCTGAGGCTATAGATATGGCTATCCGCACCATGGTGCAGCCGGGTGATGAGGTGCTTGTACCCGAGCCGAGCTTCGTGTGCTATTCACCTATAGTTTCCATGTGCGGCGGCATTCCCATTCCGATCGTTACAAAGCGTGAGGATAATTTCCGCCTGACGGCAGATGCTCTTAAAGAGCGCATCACATCAAAAACAAAGGCGTTGGTGCTGCCTTTCCCAAACAATCCCACAGGCGCTGTAATGCGCCGTGAGCATCTGGAAGCTATCGCAGAGGTGCTTAAAGGCACTGATATCATGGTGCTTTCGGATGAGATATATTCCGAGATGACCTACAACGGAGTAAAGCATGTTTCCTTTGCTGAGATCCCCGATATGAGGGAGCGCACCATCGTGATAAACGGCTTCTCTAAAGCGTTTGCAATGACAGGATGGAGACTCGGCTATGCCGCAGGCCCGCAGCCTGTTATGAGACAGATGCTGAAGCTCCACCAGTATTGCATCATGTCCAGTCCCACCATCAGCCAGCACGCTGCCATCGTCGCTATGACGGAGTGCCGTGAGGAAGTTGACAAGATGGTGGAGGAATATGATATGCGCCGCAGACTGCTCGTAAAGGGCTTCAATGATATGGGTCTCGACTGCTTCGAGCCTGAGGGTGCATTTTATGTGTTCCCCTGCATAAAGTCCACGGGTATGAGTTCTTCGGAATTCTGCGAGAGGCTCATCTATGACAAGAAGGTGGCTGTAGTGCCCGGAAATGCTTTCGGTGAGAGCGGTGAGGGCTTCGTAAGAGTATCCTATGCATACTCCGTGCAGCATCTTACTACGGCACTCGGACGTATCCGTGAGTTCCTTGAGGAGATCAAGAAGTGACGGTTATAGCAAATGCAAAGATAAACCTGTATCTTGATATCGTCGGCAGGCGTGAGGATGGTTATCATCTGCTTGAAACTGTAATGCAGAGTGTTACTCTTTCCGATATACTGAAAATAGATGTATCTGAAGGAGACGGCATATCGCTGAGTTGCGATGCACCGCACATACCATCCGATGAGCGCAATATCGCATATAAGTCGGCAAGACGGTATCTTGAAGAAGCAGGCGTTTCGGCGCAGGTCACGATAGATATACAGAAGCGCATCCCCAGCGGTGCGGGCATGGGCGGCGGCAGCGCAGATGCGGCGGCGGTCCTGCTGGCAATGGAAAGGCGCTTCGCTGCACTCGGCATGGAACGGCTTACAGAGCTTGCTGCGGAGATAGGTGCGGATGTTCCGTTCTGCCTCTGGGGCGGCACCAGGATATGCACAGGCATCGGAGAAAAGATGCAGCAGACAACTGATGTGAAGGATCGCTGCTTTCTCATCGTAATGCCTGATTTCACCTGCCCGACAGGGGAGGCATACGCAAGGTATGACAAGGCTCCTATTCCGCCGAAAAACGGTATGGAGGAGTTCACAGCGTCACTTCCCGACAGCTTTGCCGATAAGCTCTACAACAGCTTTGAGGTGCTGTATGCGGATGAACGCATCAATAAAATCAAGGATCGTCTTATGGCTTCGGGTGCCGAGGGTGCACTTCTCACGGGAAGTGGTGCAGCGGTGTTCGGAGTTTTCGGCAGCAGAGAAGCGGCAGAGGCTGCGGCAAAGTGCTTTCCGCAGTATTTTACCGCAGTATGCGAGCCGATAGATAAAGGCGTTATATTTACATGTTAAAGTTGACTAAAAGGAGGCTGTAATATGATAAAGGTTAAGAATCATGTGGGCGAGATCACAGTATCTCAGGAGTATTTTATGTCGCTCATCAGCAACACAGTTACAAACTGCTTCGGTGTTGTTCAGATGAACGCAAGCACCGCAAAGCAGACCCTGATGGCATATCTGCCCAAGAAGGATGGCAAGAATGCTCCCTGCGGAGTATCTGTGCGTGTTGGCAAGGATAAGCTGGTGGTCGATCTGCATATCACAGTTATGTACGGTGTTAATGTGAGCGCTGTGGTAAAGAGCATCATGAACAAGGTGCGCTACACCATTGAGGAGAGTACAGGCATCTCCGTTGAGCGTGTGAATGTTTACGTTGATGGTATCAGAACGTAATTTTATTTTTGGCAACATTTATTTATTTATTATAAATCAGGAAGGAATTATTGAAGAGAAATGAAGATCACAGGAAAGCTTTACAGGGATGCTCTGATCTCGGGTGCAAACAACATCACGAATCAGAAGCAGGCGGTGGATGAGCTTAACGTATTCCCTGTTCCGGACGGAGATACCGGTACAAATATGTCCATGACCATCGGCAATGCTCTTGCTGAGATGAAGAATGCGAGCGACAGCATCACCGCAGGCGATGCTGCTAAGAAGGTCGCTTCCGCTATGCTGAGAGGCGCAAGAGGAAATTCAGGCGTTATCCTGTCCCTTATCTTCCGTGGACTTTCGAAGGGACTCGCAGGCAAGACCGAGGCGGATGCAAAGGATCTTTCCGATGCATTCAAGCTGGGTGTTGACGCTGCGTACAAATCCGTTATGAAGCCCACAGAGGGTACTATCCTCACGGTTGCAAGAGAGGCTTATGAGAACACCGTTTCCCTCGCAGTTGAGGGCGGCGATGCTGCCGAGTTCCTCAGAGCTTACATCGACGAGGCTGAAAAGACTCTCGCAAAGACTCCCGAGTTGCTTCCTGCACTGAAGAAGGCAGGTGTAGTTGACGCAGGCGGCCGTGGACTTATCGTTATCCTTGAAGGTATGATGCAGGTTATCGGCGGTGGCGCTATTATTGAAGCTGTTGACGCTGTAAAGCCTGTAGGTCCCGTAGCCGTAGCTGCTGCAACAGGCTCCTCCGAGGAGATCACTTTCGCATACTGCACTGAGTTCATCGTTATGAAGAAGCAGGGCGCTAAGGACGCTACCGCTCTGAGAGCTTTCCTCGAGACCATAGGCGACTGCGTTGTAGTGGTTGACGATGATGAGATCATCAAGGTACATGTTCACTCCAACCATCCCGGTAAGGCTATCGAGGAGGGTCTGAAGTTCGGCGAGCTTACCAAGATGAAGATAGAGAACATGCGTGAGCAGCACAACAACATCATCAAGGCTGACGAGGCTGCACAGACAAACAGAAAGGCTCCCGTAGCTCCCAAAAAGGATATGGGCTTCGTTGCTGTTGCTGCAGGTGCAGGCGTAGAGGCGCTGTTCCGTGATCTGGGTGCAGATCAGATCGTCCGTGGCGGTCAGACTATGAACCCTTCCACAGAGGATATCCTTGAAGCTATCGGTCAGACTCCCGCACACAATGTATTCGTTCTTCCCAACAATAAGAACATCATCATGGCTGCTGAGCAGGCAGTGAAGCTTGCTGACAGAAATGTCTGCGTGCTGCAGTCCAAGACTATTCCGCAGGGTATTTCCGCTATGATGGCATTCGATCCCGATGCGGATTTCGTTGCAAACAGAAGCGGCATGACAGATGCTCTCGGCAATGTAGAGAGCGGACAGATCACCTTTGCTGTGCGTGACAGCGAGTACGACGGCCACAAGATCAAGCAGGGCGAGATCCTTGCCATGGACAACGGCAAGATCGTGTTTACCGAGACGGATGTCACAAAGGCTCTCGTTAAGCTGACAAAGAGACTCGTAAGCGGCTCCAGCAGCTTCATCACCGTGATCTACGGCTCCGATGTTACTGATGAGGACGCTCAGGCAGCATATGAGAAGCTGCGCTCCAAGATCAGCGACAATATTGATATCGTTCTGGTAAACGGCGGACAGCCCGTATATTACTATATCATTTCTGTGGAGTAAGATGGATATAACATATCTGAAGGGCGTTGGCCCCAAAAGAGCAGAGTTATACAACAAAATAGGTGTGCAGACAGTGGAGCAGCTGACCGAGCTATATCCTCGGGATTATGTTGACTTCACTGCGCCCCTCACGATATCTCAGGTGCAGCCCGGTGAGGTCTGCGCCTTTCGTGCGTTTGTGAGCAGTAAGCATTCGCCCTTCAGCGAGTATGCAAGGATGGCGATATACAAAGCTATACTCACTGACGGCACAGGCAGCATAACCGCTGTTTTCTTCAACGCAAAATACACCTTTCAGAAGCTTGAAGTGGACAAGGAATACCTGTTCTATGGCAAGATAACAGGCGATTTTGTGGGACTTCAGGTATCCTCGCCGATGTTCGTGTCACCTGAGGAGGGCGGACTTCTCCCAAAGTATCCGCTGACTGCGGGACTCACGAACAATATGGTCTCCGCAAATATGAAGACTGCTCTTGCCAATGTGAAGCAGCAGGAGACTCTCAGCGCAGATATACTGGAGAAATATTCGCTTCTCGGCAAGGAAGAAGCGGTACGGAAGATACACTTCCCTAAGAGCCGTGCTGAATATACCGAAGCACGCAGACGTCTCGTTTTTGAGGAGCTGCTGACCCTGAAGCTGGGACTTTCTCAGATGAGAAACAGAGGCAGACAGCAGAGCGGTGCAGTAATGTCCGCAAAGAGCATGGATAGCTTCTACAAGGAGCTGCCCTTTGAGCCAACGGGCGCCCAGAAGCGAGCCATTGACGACTGCATCAGGGATATGCAGAAGAAATATCCTATGAACAGGCTGCTGCAGGGCGATGTTGGCTCAGGCAAGACCCTTGTTGCGGCTGCTGCGGCGTATTTTGCTCAGCAGAACGGCTTTCAGACTCTTGTCATGGCACCGACTGAGGTGCTGGCACGGCAGCATTATGCGACGTTCAGCGGCATACTTGCGCCGTTCGGAGTGAAAGTGGAGCTGCTTTCGGGCAGCATGACCGCAAAGCAGAAAGCAGAGGTGCGCAAGGCTGCTGCAGAGGGCGAGATAGATGTTCTCGTAGGAACGCAGGCATTGATACAAAAGACCTCTGAGTTGAAGAGCGCAGGTCTCGTTATCGTGGATGAGCAGCACCGTTTCGGCGTGGCGCAGCGTAGCGCTCTTGCGGAAAAGGGCATGGATCCGCATATCCTTGCAATGTCTGCAACGCCCATTCCGAGAACGCTGGCGCTGATTATTTACGGCGACCTTGATGTTTCGGTGCTGGATGAGATGCCGAAAGGCAGGATCCCCATCAAGACCTATGCGGTGGATACTTCATTCAGACCGAGGATATATAATTTCATCAAAAAGCATATAGCAGAGGGCAGGCAGGCGTACATCGTGTGTCCGCTCGTTGAGGACAGCGAGAACGTCCGCAGTGAAAAGACCAGCGCCATAAGTTATTACGAGCGGCTTTGCGCCAACGAATTCAAAGACATTCCCACAGGTCTGCTTTACGGAAAGATGAAGCAGGCTGACAAGGATAAGGTGATGCAGGAGTTCAGGGAAAACAGGCTGAAGCTGCTTATCTCCACCACTGTTATTGAGGTGGGTATAGATGTTCCAAATGCTGTTGTGATGCTTATTGAGAATGCAGAGCAGTTCGGGCTTTCGCAGCTGCATCAGCTGAGAGGCCGTGTCGGCAGAGGAAGCGAGCAGTCGTATTGCGTTCTTATGTCTGATAATACAGGTGAGTACACGAAAGCACGCACAGGCGCTATGGTTGAAACGACAGATGGCTTTGAGATAGCGCGCAGGGATCTTGAGCTGAGAGGCCCCGGTAACTTTTTCGGCAGGCAGCAGCACGGACTTCCGCCGCTGAAGGTTTCGGATATTGCGGACGACGCAGAGGTGCTGTACGAGGTGGATGAGCTTTCGCAGGAGCTGCTGAGAGATGATCCGCTGCTCTCAAAAGCACATAACAACGGACTTCGTGGAAATGTGGAGATGCTTTTCGGACAGAATGGTGAATATGGATGGAATTAAGTTGTTACACTATCTCTATCACAGCAAAGGAGAAAAAATATGTCACAGCAGGAGCTTGAAATAAAGATGGAGCGCTGGAGATATCCACGCTTTTTCACGGAAAACATATCAGATACCGCTGCGGTGCTTTCGGGCGAGGATGCAAAGCACGCAGTGCAGGTGCTGCGCATGAGAGAGGGTGACTATGCCGTTATCTGCGACGGAAAGGGCATGGACTATCTCGGCAGGCTTTCTTCTGCAGGCGGCGAATGCGTGTTTGATCTTCTTGAAAAAACAAAGAACGAAGCCGAGCCGAGTGTGCATATCAGGCTGTTTCAGGCAATGCCGAAAAGCGACAAGATGGAGTTCATCGTGCAGAAAGCGGTGGAGTGCGGCGCATGCGAGATAATCCCGTTCTTCTCAAAGCGATGCGTTTCACGCCCCGATAAGAAGCAGATGGCGAAAAAGACCGAGCGCTACCGCAGGATTGCATACGAAGCGGCAAAGCAGTGCGGTCGTGGCATCATCCCTGAGGTAGGCGAGGCGGTGGAATTTTCCGCTCTGTGCAATATGTTATCTCCCGAAAGTACGGGCATACTGTTCTATGAGTGTGCGGAGCTTCCACTGAGAGAAGCGGTGTCTGAACTGAAAACGAATATTGATATCGTGATCGGCAGCGAGGGTGGTTTCGAAGCCTCCGAGGCTGAGAAGCTTGCAGAGCATGGCTTTATTCCAGTGTCCCTCGGAAAACGCATTCTCAGGTGTGAGACGGCTCCCATTACGGCACTTTCGGTTTTGATGAATATGACAGGAAACATATGAGTTTTTTGGATCATTTAACTAAAAATTAATGCAAATACTTGAAAAATTCCGTGAATAGGTATATACTGTATCATATAGCATTAAGGTATGTTATGTTAGGAGGATTTTCAATATGGCTAAAGGATTAGGTATTGCACTTGTAGGACTTCTCGCTATCGCAGGTGGTGTTGCTGCAGCTGCAATTCTTACAAAGAAGAAGCTCGAGAAGGAAAACGAGGAAGATTACTACGATGAGTGGGATGACGCTGAGTGGCTGGACGATGATGATTTCGACTTCGATGAGGCTGATGAGACTATCGCTGAGAACATCGTAGAGACCGTTGCTGATATCGCAGAAGTCAACAAGAAGGACGAGGAGCTTATCGAAGAGGCTGCTGAGGCTGCCGAGGAGACCGATGGTCAGCTTTGATCGTTGAAAAGACGATAAAGGGCGTGCTTGTTGCCGCCCTTTTTTGTGTGGGAGAATCATTATGAAAAAGAGATCGTGTGTTTTGCTCGCCGCTGTAATGCTGTTGACAGGCTGCGGCGGCAAGGAGGAAAGCTCGCTGCCGTCAGAGGTGCAGCAGACCACTTCTTCTGCTGTCGAGACTGTACAGGCGCCTGCGGTGGAGACTGAGGAGATCGTTACCTCTGCGCCCGTGGAGACTGTTGAGATCGTAGCCCCTGCCGAGACCGAAGAGCCTGCGCAGGAGACTCAGGACGCTGAAACTGCAGAGAGCGGCTTTGATGAATACGCTGAGCTTGTGATGCAGTATGACAACACCTTCCTGGGGCTTCCGCAGAAGGATAAGATATACATATTTGCAAGCACAGGCGAGCAGCAGGAGCTTGATGGCATGACCTGCTACGGAGTATCCTGCTATGACGAACATGAGGGCGTTCTGTACTATATGTGCGACTATTTCGTTTCGGCGGATGGTGCGGCTGTTTATCGCTATTATGTGATGGATGGCAAGTTTTCACGTCTGCCTGAGAATTCATCGGTAGTGCAGATGGATCCCGGCACTCAGACTCCTGAAGAAATATTCGCAAAGGCGTTTGAGCTGTATGGCTACTTCGACATGTGTGCGCTGGACGGCTGGCATGACAAGACGCTGGAGGCTGAAGTAGACGGCAATACATGGGTGTACTACATGGTATCCGATGAGAGATACGACACTAAAGCTGAGCTGCTTGAAGCTCTCAGATGTTATTTCTCGGATGATATCATCAACTCGCTGATGGATACTTCGCAGTACCGTGAGGGCCTGGATGGCAAGCTGTATTCCGCAGGCGGAGCAAGAGGCGCAGATATTTATTATAACAGCTCTGAATACGAGCTGACAGTGCTTACAGCTGACAGTGCGCTGTACACGGTGACTTCCACCTACGGCGGAGGCGAGTACGGAGAGCCTTATACAGAGACCTATGAGTACAACGCTGTCAAGCGTGACGGCAGGTGGTATTTCATCAATTTTGAACTGCCTTATTGATCTAATAATAACTGTAACGGCTGTACCGGATGGTGCAGCCGAAAATTTTTTATAATATTTCCATAAAACTATTGACAACAACTGTATTACATGATATAATACAACTGTACTAAGACGAATAATACAGTTGATACACATAGTACATCATGACGTAAAGGAGGTCGGAACGTGCTTGACATAAGGCTTGAGGGCAAGGCTCCCATCTATGAGCAGCTGTACAACGGCATAGCTCAGCTGATTTCTTCTGAGCGGCTGAAGCCCGATGAAAAGTTGCCCGCAGTGCGTGAGGTGGCAAAGCAGCTCGGAATAAATCCGAACACTGTGCAGAAAGCCTACGCACAGCTCGAACAGGCTGGACTCATCTATTCGATGCCTGCGAAGGGCAGCTATGTTGCGCAGAGGACTAATGCGGCGGCAGCGCTCAGGGCGGAAGCTGTGAAGCGGCTCGAAGCTTCGCTGGGCGATGCAAAGAAAAGCGGCATTCCACGAGGGGATGTCGAAGCTCTGGTAGATAAAATATGGTCAGATGACAGAAATGAGGGGAATTCATGATAGAGATCAAAAATGCGGTCATGCGGTTTGAAAACAGCATTGCGCTGGATGGGGTAAGCATGACCATTCCCGAGGGCTGTGCCTATGGACTTCTTGGCTCCAACGGTGCAGGTAAGTCTACGCTGTTAAGGCTGCTTTCGGGTATTTACAGACCCTATTCGGGCGAGGTGCATATCGACGGAGAATCTGTCTACGATAACGTGCCGATAAAGGAAAAGGTGTTCTTTATAAACGACGAGACCATTCAGTTCAACGACATGACTCTGCTGGATATGAAGGCTTACTACAAGCGCTTCTACAACAGCTTTTCCGAGGAGCTTTTTGAGAAGCTGCATGGTGTTATCGGTCTGCCGCTGAAGAAGAAGCTCAACACCTTCTCGAAGGGTATGAAGAGACAGGCTGCTGTTATCTGCGGAATCTCCTGCAGGACACCGTATCTGTTCCTTGACGAGGCCTTTGACGGTCTCGATCCGACAATGCGAATCATCGTTAAGCAGATGCTTATCGACGCCATGCTTGATAACAAGCTGACGGTCATCTTCTCCTCCCACAACCTGAACGAGATAGATGAATTCTGCGACAGAGTGGGACTCATGCACGGCGGAAAAGTCGTGTTTGACAGAGAGCTTGACAATGTAAAGGGCAGCGTAGTTAAGATTCAGACTGCTTTTGAAAATCCTGTTACAGCCGAGGACTTCAGTGGCTTTGAGCTGCTGCATATCGAAAGCGTCGGCAGTGTGACTCATATCATCGCAAAGGGCGACAGAGAGGCTATCCGCAGCAGTATAAATGCACTCTCGCCCAAAATTTACGATGAGATCCCCCTCAGCCTTGAGGAGATATTTGTTTACGAAATGGAGGTGTTAGGCTATGACAGCTCGAAGCTCGACAGGTAATTTTTCTAAGTTCGGCACATATTTTCTCTATAAGCTGAGAACTATCCGTCCGCTTATCATACTTAACAGCATTTTTGCGCTGCTTTCCTACCCTCTGGTGGGCGGAATCCTTGTTCCGTATGCGGCAAATACCATAAAGATCGAGGCTCTGCGTGAGGAACTGCGCCGTACAGAAAGCTATCTGCAATATGGATATTCGTATTATGACGATCCTGCATATCAGGTGCTGAGAGACCGTGAGGATGTGCTGGAGGGTCTGCTGATAATGGCGGTCATCATCGGCGTTATCATGCTGATCGGTATGTTCATAATGAGCTACGGCATCCTCTCAAAGAGTTTCCGTTGGCTGTACCGCAAGACCATTGTGGATATGGACTATTCTCTGCCCGTATCTGATGATACACGCTTTTTCGGCGACTTGTTGGCAAGCTTCGCAGGCAGCCTTGTTCCGCACCTTATCGCTATCTTCACAGGCAGCATCCTGTGGCGTGTTTTTGCGAATATCATGCTCGGCAATGAAGCGGAGATGGAGGAGTATGCAGAGCTGATGAACAGCCTTATCCCTGAGCAGTTTATGTATACGGGACTTTTCTCCTGCATTATGTTCATGGCGTTCTCGCTGTTCGTTATGTCGCTGTGCGGCAGAAGCGCAGAGGCGCATATCTATCCCTTTGTTATCACGGGCGTCGTTCCGTTGATTCACGTTATATGCATGCTCATCGTGCTGATGAATACCTATGGCTACGAGATGAGCGGTGACATCAGCAGCGAGTTCCGCTCCATAGCTGCCACATCTCCGCTTGGTCTGATATTCATGAGTATCTATTATCTTCTTGACGCTAATGTGGAAAGCGCTATGGATTTCAGGACGCCGATGTTCAATGGTGGTATCGGCATAATCGCTCTGCTGATAACCATCGGTCTGTTCGTTGCGGCATATTTCCTTATCAGAAAGCGCCGTGCAGAGCGTGTGGGAAGTCCCTATGTTTTCGGCATAGTGAAGCCTGCTATCCCTGCGGTGGTTACCTTTGCGGTAGTATCCTGCTTCATGCTGGGCATCTTCGCCGTGCTGCGTGACGCAGAGGAGTACAGCTATACCCCCTCTGTTGTTGGCATAGTTATGGCGATGGTCATCATCACATTCATTATGTATGTTATCATGGAGCTTATCAGCGGCAAGGGCTTCAAGAAGTTCCATATCACGCTGCTGAAGTATATCGTGACCATGGTGGCTAGCATCCTTATCTGCTTCGGACTGAATGTTTCCAACGGTTTCGGTCTGGCGAACTATGTTCCCGATGCGGAGGATGTTTCGTCGGTATCTTATACTGTATACCGTGCTAATTTCAACAACCGCAAGAATTTCACTGTGACCGAGCCTGAGAATATCAAGATGATAACCGAGCTTCACAGGGAGATACCCAAGGAGCGTCAGACAGACGAGCATAGCTGCCATATCAGCATTGATTATGAGATGAAGGACGGCGGTACAGTTTCCCGTATGTACTACATCACTAAGGAGCAGTATGACGAATATGTGCGCCGCAGCTTCAATGCGGAGGGTCTGTTCTCTCATGAGGTGATCGACTATGTGAGCCACTGGGCTGATCCTATCGACATCTTCAGGATAGATGTTTATGATTGGCAGGATTATGGCACAGGCGATCTTGTGGATATTCCCTTTGATGAATTCGCCGAAGCTTACCGTAAGGACTGCGATAACGCTACCTTTGAGCAGGCTTACGGCTATGCAACAGGTACACGCTCCAGCGAGATATGCCTGCACTACACCTATATGCATGATGATGCAGCAGGTGAGAACTACACAAGCAGCATGAATGTGAATATATATTCCTGGAACACCAATGTCCTGAAGCTGCTTGCGGAGCAGGGCATTACCTATGTGTTTGATGAGATCGGTCTGAATTACTACAAGTCCGCATTCGTAGTAGAGTACGATGCAGACAGATACAACGGCTACTTCAACTCCGATGAGAATGTAGGATTCATCCTTGCAGGTGATGACAGCTTCCCTGAGGAGAAGTACGAGGAGTATGGACTGACCGGAAAGTATATTTATCACGGTGAGTATATCGACGAGGAGTACTACGAAGAGTACGGATATGAGGAAAATACTGTGACTTCTTATATCACCACAGCTCCTTATGTTGTGGACGAGGAGTATTACTACGCTGAGATAGACTACAGGATGAACAAGGTGGATATCACCGATCCGAAGCTGAGAGAGCTTCTGGAGAACTGCAGCTATGCGGTAGATCCCACTTACAGTGGTGAGAAGCTGTATTTCGTGCTGCTGACCACTGCGGAAAACCTCAACGAGTCCATTATTATGGGCAGCCGCTGCAAGTATTGCGTAGTGGCAGAGGAGAACGCTGCGCTCGCTCAGGAGCTCATGGCGAAGTATCCCAACCCCGAAAACTAAGACACCATACATTCCCTCAATAAATATGGAGAAGCACTGCTCTTTTTGGGTGGTGCTTCTTCATTTTCTAATATATGGAATTTGGGCGAGTTGTAAGACAATGTAGAAGTTTTTTGGCAATTATTGTGCATATATAACAAAAAAGCGGCATTAGTTACTATATTTTAGCATTTAGGTGGTAAAAGTGTTCAACTTTGGCAAAAAAATGACCGAAATTTTGGCAGATTGAAGTGAGCTTTTTTCAAAAAAAAGTTGCAATATGAATAGAAATGGTGTATAATTATAATACGAATAACCATGTTCATTTGTAAGTTTTTACTGTTTTTTGTTACACTTATTTATAAGCAATTAAAAGGGGAATTGAAATGGCATTATTTGATACCACTGCGTTCCGTGTCCTTGAACAGGGTATGACTCTTCTGTGGCAGAAGCAGCAGGTCATCGCTCAGAATATCTCCAATGCGGACACGCCCGAGTACAACTGCAAATACATCGAGTTCGGCGGCATCCTTCGTGAGAAGCTGCGTGCAAACGGCTCGATAAAGAATGAGCTGGATCTTACATATCAGATCGTTACCGATTACGCTACAAGAGATCAGGCGGACGGTAACAATGTGGATAATGATACCCAGCAGGCGGAGCTTGCAAATACGCAGCTCCAGTATGATGCGCTTATCAACTCCATGAATGGCAACTTCACCAGAATGAGAAGCGCACTCATAACAAAGTAACGGAGGGCTGATATATGGCATTTTTAAGTTCAATGAATATTCCGCTTTCCGGTATGACCGCAGAGCGTCTGAGAATGGATATAATCGCACAGAACGTTGCAAATGCGGATAACGTTGCTACCACTGCGGAGGACGCTTACAAGCGCCAGATGGTGGTGTTCGGTGAGGATAAGAGCTTCAGGAATCTGTTGTGGACAAAGCTCGGCACAGGTGAGGCTCATTTCCATAAGTACATCCAGTACAAGGGCGTTGAGACAAGACAGGTGGTCGAGGATGAAACTCCCGCAGAGCCTGTTTACGACCCCACACATCCGTTGGCAGATGAAAGAGGCTACATCTACGAATCCAACGTTGATGTGGCTGTGGAGCAGCTTGATGCTATCAAGGCATCGAATATGTATGATGCAAACCTCGCAGTGTTCGAGGTAGTGAAGATGATGGCGCAGAAGGCGCTGAACATCGGAAAAGGCTGATCGAAAGGATTGATATAAATGATCGAATTTACAACTCTTCCAACCCTTAAGCCGATGGAGCCTATGGCTCCTATGGGTGAGGCAGGCAGACAGATAGCTATCAACACCGAGGACGCATCCTTCCTTGATATCTTCAAGGGCCTTGTGAATAACGTGGTTGAGACAAATGAGCAGGTGGATCGTGACGCTATCGATCTGATGCTCGGCAATATTGATGATCTGGCTCAGGTACAGACAAATATCGAAAAGGCAAACGTTGCCGTTGATCTGCTTGTTACCGTAAAGAATGAGGCGGTAGCAGCTTACAACACCATCATGAATATGCAGGTGTAAGGCTTTTCTCACGGGCGTGCGAAAAGCTCAAAAACAGCGTAGTTAACGCATTTACTCCGGAGGTCACTTTTTAATGAACGAAAAGCTTAAAGGTACGGTGACCACCGTTAAGGAAAAGTGGAGTGAATCTTCGAAATTAGCGAAGGTGCTGCTCATTACTGTTCCGATAGCGGTGATCGCAATCATAATTGTCCTGGTGGTTCTTCTCAATCACAAGGATGACGCAGTCCTGTTCTCGGGCGTTGAGCAGACAGAGGCGGGTCAGATAGCATCCGCTATCACAGCTCTCGGCGTTACCGATGTAACGGTCAAGGACAACGGTGATATCATCGTTCCCGAGAATCAGGTGGATTATCTCAGAATGCAGATGTATATGCAGGGATATCCCTCATCTTCTACAGATTATGAGATCTGGAACAATGGTGTGAGCCTATGGTCCACTGATTCCGATAAGCGTGAGGTAAAGCGCCAGCAGCTGGAGACACGAATCGGTGCAGCGCTGACAACACTGGATCAGATCCAGTCTGCGACTGTTACTCTCGTGCTTCCCGAAACAGCGGATTATGTGCTGATAGAGGACAAGGGCGTTTCCTCCTGCTCCGTGATACTGAAGATCAAGGAAGGCGAGGAGCTTACAAACGCAGAGGTTCGTGCTATATATCGTGCAGTCACAGCAAGTGCGGAGAATCTCACCAATGAGAACATTTCCATCATGGACACCACAGGTAGGTCTTACGAGTGGATCGATCCTGAAGAGGATAAGTACACTGAGGTCGATGCTTCGGGCGTTACAGTTGCAACAAGACGTCTGCAGTTCCAGAAGGAATTCGAGGAGTTGCTGTATGAGGATATGAAGACCATGTTCGACAAGAGCTTCGGCGAGAACGGCTACGCATTCAATGTTACAGCAGTTCTGAACTACGACAAGCTCTCCGTTGAGGAAGAGGAGTTCATTCCTGTTGAAGGCACCAATGCGGGCGTTATCGACCACGAGGATCATGTGGAAGAGGGCGGCAGCATCGGCACAGGCTCCGGCATCGTGGGTGTTACCCCCAACGGTGACGAATCCCCTGATTATCCCGAATTCATTGGCGAAGAGGATGGCCAGAACTACTGGTACGAAAAGGATGAGATCCAGTACAGCGTATCCAATATCAAGAGATCTCTTGTGAAGGATGGCTATGAGATAGAAAAGCTCAGCGTAGCGCTGATGGTAAATGAGACAAATATGACCGAGGCAGACCGTGAGGCTCTGCAGGATCTGGTGGCTAAGGCAGCAGGTACAAGCATCAATGATGTTTCGGTATACAACATGCCGTTCGTGCTTCAGGGCAGCCAGCAGGGTACTACTATCGACGGCAATGGCAACATCAACATCTACACTCCCGGAATGGATTCCTACCGTGATATCCTGTTGTTCGTAGTTATCGGTCTGGGCGTACTGCTGATAATCCTTCTTATCATGTCGCTGTTCATGAGCAGCTCCAGAAAGAAGAAGATCAGACGCAGACAGGAAGCAGCTCTTGCAGCCGCAGGAAGCACTCAGTATACCAACGCTATGATGGGATCCGCTCAGGAGCAGGAGATGCCCGAGGAAGTTGATTTCAACATCGCAAGCCTTACAGAAGAGGCGGGCAAGGATTCCAGAGAGACCATACTCAAGAGAGAGATCAGCGAGTTTGCAAAGACAAACCCCGATATCGTGGCTTCTATCATCAAGAATATGCTCAGAGAAGAGTAATTGCATCGGAGGAATATAAATGGCAAGAGGAGAAAACGGAAAGGAGCTTAATCAGGCGCAGCGAATTGCACTTGTTCTGGCTTCGATGGGTGCCGAAAATGCATCTCTTATATATAAGCACCTCTCCGATGACGAGATCGAATCGGTCTCCGTGGAGCTTGCAAGGCTCTCGTACCAGCCTATCGAAACGGTCGAGGAGGTACTCAACGAGTTCTATGAGCTTTGCCTGACTCAGAAGGTCGTTACAGAGGGCGGCGTTGATTACGCCCGTGAGATACTTGAGAAGGCGTTCGGCACAGAAGCAGCAAATAACCTTCTCGCAAGAATTACAAAACAGCTCAAGACAAAGTCCTTTGACTTCGTCCGCAAGGCTGACTATAAAAACCTGCTGGCTATCGTTCAGAACGAGCATCCGCAGACTATTGCACTCATTCTTTCCTATGCACGAAGCGATCAGGCTTCCGCTATCCTGGCAGAGCTTCCCAAGGAGAAGCGTGTCGAGGTAGTTGAGCGTATCGCTCGTATGGACAGGGCTTCACCTGAGGTCATCAAGTCCATTGAGAATGCGCTGGAAAAGAAGTTCGCAAGCCTTGTTACCATGGATTCCATGGAGGTAGGCGGTATCAACTACGTTGCAGAGGTCATGAACAATGTAGACCGTGCAACAGAAAAGTTCATCTTCGACGAGCTGGCCGCAAGAGATCAGAAGCTGGCAGACCTCATCAAGCAGAAGATGTTCGTGTTCGAGGATATCGTCAATCTGGATGCTATGTCCATTCAGGCTTTCACAAAGGAGATCGATCCCAAGGATCTTGCGATCGCTATCAAGGGTTCCACTCAGGAGGTTGCGGAGTGCATCTTTGCAAACATCTCCTCCCGTGCAAGAGAGAGCCTGCAGGCAGATATCGAGTATCTGCACAATGTTCGTATGCGTGATGTTGAGGAAGCTCAGCAGCGTATCGTATCCGTTATCAGACGTCTGGAGCAGGAGGGTGTTGTTACCATCTCCAGAAGCGGCGGCGGCGACGAGATCATCGCTTAATTTACTCATTGGATTACGGAGGGATTTGATTGGCAGTATTAAAAAGGAACTCCGTGTTCTGCGAGGGCGGTGTGGATATATCAAACACCGTTATGGTGAACCGTCCGAATATTGCTGAGCCTAACAGGCAGATGAATAATGTACCTTCTCCTGAGGCGGCTGACGAAAAGAACGATCTTTCTGCAGAGCTTGAACTCAGACTTCAGCTCCTGCGTGACAGAGAGGAGCAGGTTCAGCGCCAGCAGATGGAGCTTACGGCTCTGAAGGAGCAGTACATAGAACAGGGCAAGGAAGTTATACTTGACGCAAAGCGCCGCGCAGAGGCTATCCTCGCTGATGCGAACGCCAATGCCGAGCAGATAACCGCCGATGCAGAAGCAAACCGTGACGATGTGTTTATCAAGGCTCGTGCGGAGGGCTTCGAGCAGGGTAAGAAGGACGGCGTTGAGGCCTGCCTGGCAGCGGGACAGGATATTCTCGATAATGCAAAGCAGTATGCGGAGAGCATAGTTTCCGAAAAAGCGGCGCTGTTCGAGAAATATGAAAGTGATATCTATGAGACCATCATGACCATAGCAAACAAGGTTACGCTTGACAGCCTTACCGCTAAGGACAGCACAGTGGTCAAAAAGCTTATAAAGAAGGCGGCTAAGGATTTCCGAGGCACCGATCGCATCCGCATTACGCTGGATAAGAACGGCGCTACTGAGGAGCTTGCCGCAGATTACGAGTATCTGAAGGAGCTTTGTGGCGGAGTCCAGAACGTCGAGGTGGAGCTTCTGCCTGATGCGGAGCCGGGAACGGTGATCGTTGAGGCAGACGGCGAGATTACAGACGCAGGAATCCAGACTCAGCTGCGAATGATACAGGAGCTTGGCTCGGGCAAATTCCGTTCACCTAAGCCTAAGGGCAGGGGCAGAAAGAAAGCCGAAGAGGAGCCACAGGAAGAATAACTAACACGGCGGAGGTCATATTTTGGATTTAGCAGCATTTCGTGAAGAAGTAACTAAATATGATACCTTCCGCTACATGGGCAAGATCGAGAAGATCGTCGGCATGACGATAGAGGCGAGCGGTCCTACCTGTAATATCGGCGATGTGTGCCGTATATTCTCGAAGGATATGACTTCCTACGTTCACGCCGAGGTGGTTGGCTTCAATAAGGAAAACATCCTGCTGATGCCGTACACCGAGATCGAGGGCATAGGCCCTGGAAGCATCGTTGACAACACGGGCGATAAGCTTGTGGTGAAGGCGGGAAGCGACCTTATCGGCAGGATAGTAGACGCAACGGGAAATCCCCTTGACGGCGGCGAGCAGCCGAATTGCCCCGATACCATATCTATTACGGGTATCCCCGTAAACCCTTTTACAAGACCCCCTATAAAGGAAAAGATAGAGCTTGGCGTTAAGGCCATCGACGGAATGCTCACCATGGGCAAGGGACAGAGAATGGGCATATTCGCAGGATCCGGTGTAGGTAAGTCCACACTGATGGGCATGATCGCACGAAAGGTCAAGGCGGATGTGAACGTTATCGCACTGGTAGGCGAGCGAGGCCGTGAGGTCCGTGAGTTTATCGAGAGAGATCTCGGTCCCGAGGGTATGGCACGTTCAGTGCTTGTGGTGGCGACATCCGATCAGCCTGCGATGATGAGAAGCAAATGCCCTCTCACCGCAACCGCCATTGCAGAGTATTTCATGAAGCAGGGCAAGGATGTTCTGCTGATGATGGATAGTCTCACACGTTACGCTATGGCGCTGCGTGAGGTAGGTCTCTCCGTAGGAGAGCCGCCAATCGCAAGAGGCTATACACCATCCATCTACAGCAACATGCCAAAGCTGCTGGAGCGTGCGGGAAACTTCCCTGAAGGCTCCATCACAGGTATCTACACCGTGCTCGTTGAGGGCGATGACACCAACGAGCCTATTGCGGATACGGTCCGTGGTATCATTGACGGACATATCATTCTTTCGAGAAAGATCGCAGCGCAGAATCACTATCCTGCGATTGACATATTACAGAGCGTCAGCCGTCTGATGTCTGAGATATCGGATGAGGATCATAAGGACGCAGCGGGAAAGCTGAGAAATCTGCTCTCCCTTTACAATAACAACTCCGATCTGATCTCCATAGGCGCATACAAGCACGGCACAAATCCTGCGCTTGATGAGGCGATAAGGAAGATCGACAGGATAAATGAGTTCCTGATGCAGCGAGTGGATGATTCCTACAGTCTGGATGAGACAGTGGAACTGCTGCTCCATGCAGTAAGCAACGAAGCGTAAGGTGACAGGCGATGAAGAAATTTCAGTTTACGCTGCAGAAGCTCATGGACTTCCGTGAGCAGGAGCTTGACAGGCAGAAAAACACGCTCAGCGCACTTCGTGGCGAGCTTGTGAAGATCGAGGAGGCCACTGCGGAGCTTCGCAGGAAGGTGTTCAGCGAAAGTCAGGAGCTTGAACGAATATGTGCAGAGGGCGCTCAGGCGTACGAGATATCCATGCGCAAGCGTTACATAGTCACCCTTCAGCAGGAGATACACCAGAAGGAAGCTCAGGCAGTGCAGAAAAGGGTGGAGATAGAAGCGCAGCTTGGTGTGGTCGTAGAAGCCACAAAGGATGTAAAGACCCTCGAAAAGCTCGAAGAAAAGCAGCTGGAGGAGTACAAGGCACTTGAAACAAAGGAAAACGAGCAGTTCATTGAGGAGTTCGTTTCCAATGCCTCGGTAAGAGGCGGTTAACATTGGTATCACGGCGAAAGCCTTGATATATACTATTAAAATATATAAGGAGGTGAAACAGAAATAATGGCAGTATCAATGAATTCCGGTTTCATGAGAAGTGATTACATGATCTCGGATGCTGCGCTGCCACTCAGAATGGAGGAGCTGGAACAGCTTGAACAGCTCGACAGGGAAGCAAAGTTTGCTGATATCCTTGGTGAGATCGGAGATGCAACTGCTAAGGAAACACCCGATGCACCGAAGAACGAAGCGATGCCTACCAATGAAAAGCCTGCCGCTATCAGCAGGGTAGAGACGGATGATAATTCCGATGTTCCTGCACTTGGCAAATCAGAGCTGAAGGCTCTGGCAAGGGCAGTGGCTCAGGGCAAGGTCAAGCTGGATGAGATCCCTCAGGAGTATGTGACAGACGTGCTGCTGATGGTGGTCGCAATGATGATGCTGGGCATCCCCGAGGATGAGATACCCGTTGCCGAGAATACATCGGAGGACGAGATCAAGCCCGTACAGGTGGATATCAGAACAGCAGAAGCATTCCTCAGCAAGGTGGAGGAGAACACCAACATCACTGAATTGCTTCAGATCTTATCTGAAACAGCAGATGTTGAGATCCCCGAGGACATGATGCAGAAGTCCGACAGACGCATCGAAACCGTCACACTGGATCAGGAGATATCCTCCGAGAAGACAGCGGCTCCCGTTGCGAACAATGTGGTGACAGAGGATGTCAAGGCAGAAGCAGAGAACAGCACAGTTCTGTTTGAAGTATCCGAAGCAACAGATCAGGCAGTTACAGTGCAATCGGTAATTGCAGAAGAGGTAGTTGCAGAGAGTGCAGTAATGCAGAATGTTCCCGCACCGAAGCAGCAGAGCAGTGATTCACAGCAGAATGTTGATGTTCAGGCAGAGCAGCAGGCAGCCGCCGCAGAGAAGTCCACTTCTACAGAGCAGATGAAGTTCACGGAGGAGTTCGAGCAGCTCAGAAGAGTCATCACCGAATACACGGTGAAGAGACCCGAAGCAACAGAGCAGCCTGTTCAGCAGAGCTACACAGCTCAGGCGATGGGTGGCGAGACCACTGCAAAGAGCAGAGTGGTATCCAAGTCCGAAGAGCTTGAGATCTTAAAGATCGCAGCTAAGCCCACCGAGCTGAATTTGAACGCAGCTATCGAGGGTAAGGCAGAGGCGCAGAATAACTCCCAGTCAGAGACAGATCTCGGCGCAGACGCACAGCAGCTTCCCATGGAACAGATGCCGCAGAGCATGGTACCCGATACACCCGTGGTTTTCGTAAGAAGCGACGGAACACAGGTGGAGGTAAGACCTTCTGAGATCGTCAGACAGATCACTACCAACATCGTGGAGCAGACTACTACAGCTGAAGGAGATACGGAGTATAGCATCACGCTGACACCCGAGGATCTCGGAAGCATCACGGTAAAGCTCACAAAGACTATCGACGGCGCTATGACAGTAAGCATCACAGCTGAAAACGCAAGAACTCAGCGGCTCATCGAACAGCACGGTGCAGCTATTCAGGAAAGCCTGAAGCAGAACAACATCGAGCTGGAAAGCTGGCAGACAGTAAACCAGTCCGGGCAGCAGTACAAGGCGCAGGACTACAACGGCAGCAGCGGAAATCCCTATTATCGTGACGACAGCGAGGATAAGGATGACGAAAATGCTGACGACACAAGCTTCGCAGAGCTGATATCAGCGATGTAAGCACAAAATCTGACGAAAGGAGTAAATTCATGGCAGATAACACCATCAGTCAGTACCTCACGAGCTATGAGCAGATCCAGTCCAATTACGAGAAGTACGCAGACAGGTTTTCCGATTCCACGGCAGATCTTGTAAACTCCGAGACTTTCCTCGGATTACTGGTAGCCGAGATGACGAATCAGGATCCTCTGGAGCCTACTTCCAATACCGAGTTCGTTACTCAGATGGCGCAGTTCACATCCCTGCAGTATGCACAGGATTCCAGTACATACGCACAGGCAAATTACGCAGCATCCCTCGTAGGCAAGACGGTTACAGCTTCCAAGATGGAAGGTGCGGAGCATGTTACGGAGACAGGCGTTGTCGAGAATGTTGTTAAGAACGGCAATACCTATAACGTATCCATCAACGGAAAGAGCTTTGATATCTCGAAGATCACATCCGTGGCAGCGACAAATACAGGCTCTGACAGCAGCAACAGCACTGTAAATTCCACACTGGCGCTGGGCGATACCATCGCAAAGGCATCCATGATGATCGGAATGTACGCAACTGTGAAGGCTAAGACCGATAAGGGCGATGTAATGGACGCAGGCGTGATCGATTCCGTTCAGGTGAAGAATGGCGAAGTAAACGTAGTTATCGGAGATATCGCATACAAGCTTTCCGATATCGTAGAGGTCAAGTATCCCGAGTATCAGGTTCCCGAGGGCGGCGAGACAGAGGAAGTTCCCGAAGTCGAGACTCCCGAAGTTGATTCCGATGCGCTGGCTACAGAGATCATTGACGCTATCCTTGCAGACAATCAGGAGATCAAGGACGCTATCTGGGATCTGGAGTATGACGTAGAAGGTCTGGAAGAAGTTGTAGGCGAACTGACAGGCGATACATATCAGGATGAGGATGTTCAGGATCTTGAGGAGATTCCCGAGGATATCTGAACTATATAGCATGGAGGCTGAAATAATATGCTGATAAGCGAATATCTTGCTCTTCGCAATCAGATCAGCGTTACCACAGGAAACCATGTTCCGCAGAGTTCAATAGCATCGAATGAAACGCAGGCTTCGCAGGAAGGATCTTTTGCGGCGGCGTTACAGGAAAAGCTGGCAGAAAAGCAGCAGAGCGGCGTGGAGTTTTCCAGACATGCGATTCAGCGTCTGGAGCAGAGAAGCATCGACCTTTCGGCAGGCGATACACTGGAGCGTCTTAACAAAGGCGTGGAGATCGCAGCAGACAAGGGCAGCAATGAAACTCTCGTTCTTGTGGATCAGACAGCGTTCGTTGTGAGCGTGAAGAACAACAAAGTAATCACCACTCTTTCCAATGAGGATCTGAGAGGTAACATTTTCACAAACATAGATTCGACCGTTATTATATGAACGGACCTTTTTAGGAATTCATGCCGATGTTCCGATTGAACAAAGGCGGACGGCGGATCTTCCATTAAATTACGGAGGTCACTATTATGGTAAAATCCCTTTATTCAGGCGTAACAGGTCTTAAGACTCACCAGCAGAAGATGGATGTTATCGGTAACAACATCGCTAACGTAAACACAACAGGTTACAAGACCAGCGTTGTAACATTCTCTGACGTATATTATCAGACCAAGAAGTCTGCAAGCGGCACCACCGCAACTCTCGGCGGTACCAACCCCAGACAGATCGGTTACGGCGTTCAGATGAACACCACTACTCCCAACATGACCCAGTCCGGCTTCACCTTCTCCGACAGCATCTATGATATGGCTATCGACGGTGAGGGTTTCTTCCAGCTGATGGATGGAGCAGGTAATCTGTTCTATACAAGAGCAGGTATCTTCAATGTTGACGAGCAGGGTTATCTCGTTGACGCAAACGGTTATCACGTTCTCGGTGTTTCCGGCGACGCTACAAACCAGCCCGCAGGCTCTGAGATGATCCGTATCACAGTTCCCCAGACAGAGGCTAAGTGCTCTTCCTCCACAAAGGAAGTAAACGGCGTGGATCTCACCATCTCCGTTTCCGCACCCTCCAACAATACAGATATGTCTGTAACCTTCACAAACAGCGAATTCCCCTATGCTACATATGCAAACGGCATTCTGAACGTGTTCTTCAACATGGATAATCAGTATGAGTCTGACGACCTGTTTGAGGCTGAGATCCAGAAGGCTCTTGCAGCAGGCGGCGTTGAGCTTCCCGATGATGTTGAGCTGAAGTTCGAATTCGCAACCATCCCTGACGATCCCTCCTCCAAGACTGCATTCAACAGCTTCAATGCATGGACTGCAACCACAACAGAGGCTTCCGGTGAGTACGTTTACCGCAACGCTACCACTCAGGAGGTTGAGGCTATCATCGGCTTCAAGGGCGAGGATGACGCTCTCGACGGCAAGACCGTAAATCTGAAGTACACAGAAGGCGATACAGCTGATACAACAGCAACATATGCAGATGGTGTATGGACCATCAACATGAACCAGAACACCACCGCTGCTGAGATCACCAAGGCTATCCAGAAGGAGATCGCAAACAGACCCGATGACGATATCGCTCCTCTCAGCTGCACAAAGTTCGTTGCTCCCGCTGCTGACGCTGATAAGGCTACCGCATTCAACGGCAAGACTGTTGCTCTCGACTGCGGCGTAAGCTCCGTAAGCTTCAAGGCTGCTGCCACACAGTCCGGTGAGTACGCAAACAATTACAAGATCACATTTGCATATTCCGCAAGCTATGGTAACACAAAGGCTGTATGGGATGAGAACAACCTCACTCTGACAGTATGCAACGACACCACACAGGATCAGCTGCAGGAGGCTATCAACGCTGCTGCAAGCGGCGATCCCAAGAAGCTCATCAGCATCTCCGGTCTTGAGGATGTTCTGGGCGTAGCTCAGGAATATGAGGCTCCTGATGGAACAACTATCGCAGCAGTTGCTGCTACAGCTCCCATGAATCCCGCAGCAAGAGAGGCATTCTTCGGCGGCAACCCTGCTATCTCTCTCGGCGGCGGTAAGGACAGCTTCTACACAGAGGTTGCTAAGTTCCTCACCACCTTCAATCTGACAGATGGCCGTACAGGTTCTGATCAGAGCTACAAGGATCTTGAGAACGTTACTGTACAGGCTGACGGTACCATCATCGGTTACCACGCTGTTCACGGCGACATGGTACTCGGCAGAATTGATATCGCAACCTTTGATAACCCCAACGGTCTTTCTCAGGCAGGCGGCACAATGTTCCAGACTACAGTAGCTTCCGGCGACGCTAAGGTTGCTATCGCAGGCGGCGACGGCGCAGGCGAGGTAGTTGCAGGTGCGCTGGAAATGTCCAACGTTGACCTTTCTCAGGAGTTCACTGATATGATCACCACTCAGAGAGGCTATCAGGCTAACTCCAGAGTTATCACCACTTCCGATACAATGCTTGAGGAGCTTCTGAACCTCAAGAGATAATCTCACTGTTAAGTGAATTCTGAACTGAAATAACGGCGGCCCCCGTCTTTCGGGGCGGGGGCAATGCTGTTTCAGAGGTATATTTTATGATATTTCTTACAAAGCTTGACGGTAAGCAGTTCCTTCTGAACGAGCAGTTGATTGAGACCGTCACAGAAACTCCCGATACGGTGATCGTATTGTCGAACGGACACAGCTACATCGTCCGTGAGAGCATGAAGGAGCTTCAGACAAAAATACTCGAATACAACAGGAATCAGCGGCGGCGCATGCAGAGACGCAGAGATGCCGGCGAAGAGCCTTTGACATAAACGGATGAGCGAATGCTCCCGAGACAATATATTTACTAACAGAAAAGCGAGGGATATATTTTGAATATTTCACTTATTATCGGATGGGTAATATCTATCGGTCTGGTACTGTACGGTATCTTTGACGGCGGTAAGATCAGCGACTTTATCGACCCGCCTTCACTGGCTATCACCGTAGGTGGTACTATCGGCTGTCTCGTTGCATCTTTCCCGATATCCTATCTTGCAGGTGTGCCTAAGAAGTTTGGTATGGCGCTGCTTCCCAAGAAGTATAAGCCCGAGAAGTACATTGACGAGATCGTTGAGTATGCAAAGATCGCAAGAGGACGTGGTCTGCTGGCTCTGGAAGAGAGCGCAAACAACTGTAAGGATCCTTTCATGAAGTCCGCACTCATGCTTATTGTTGACGCTAACGACGCAGATAAGGTTCGTGGAATGCTGGATGACGCCATCAGCTTCATGGTTGAGCGTCACGAAAACGGACGTGCTTTCTTTGAGAAGGGCGTAGGTATCTTCCCCGCATTCGGTATGCTGGGTACTCTGGTAGGTCTGGTAAACATGCTGGCTACCATGGACTCCAACCCTGACGGCCTTGCTTCAGGTATGGCTACGGCGCTTATTACCACATTCTACGGCTCGCTTTTCGCTAACGTATTCTTTGCTCCTTTGGCATCTGCGCTGAAGAACACTCATGAGGATGAGCTGCTCTGTATGC
>JAZSGG010000031.1:0-3996 GCA_045532595.1 Oscillospiraceae bacterium
GCATACACACTTACAAAATCGGCGACGCTCCGTCGCCGAAACGGAGATGTACCAGCGCAAACACGAGGTTTGCGCCGTCGCCCCAAAGAGCGTTTTGCCGAAGGCATAATGCGTGCATTGGATGCACCGCCTTAGAGGGCGACCTGCGACATCGGAGAGGTTTTGTGCAGCAAAATCGGCGACGCTCCGTCGCCGAAACGGAGATGTTGCCATTTGCAGCGTTTTTCGCGAAGCGAATAATGCGTGCAAATATGCGACACCGTGTCGCACCTAAAAAAACCACACCCCAAAAATTCCGCAACACAGGAAATGAAATTTTCTGTAATTTGTGCTATTATATAATCACAGCTTGCAAGCAGAAAGAAAACGAGGTGTATCAGATGGACAACCGTGAGATGATCCAGAAGACCATAAACTATATCGATGATAACATAAAAGCAGAAATATCCGCAGCGGAGCTTGCGGATATAGCAGGATTTTCGCTGTACCATTTCTATCGGCTGTTTCAGTTAGCTGTGAGAATGCCGCTTATGCAGTACGTTCTCAGAAGAAAGCTGCTTTATGGAATATACGATATATCAAACGGAATGAGCAAGACAGACGCCGCACTGCTTTACGGCTTCGAGACCTATGCGGGCTTTTATAAAGCGTTCAGGCGTGAGATCGGCTATACCCCGTCTGAGTTCCTCAGAAGCTTCAAGGCGAAAAAGCCTTATGCTATCGATCTGTTCAAGGAGGAATATATTATGATAACACACAACAAAATATCCGCTATCCTGAAGCACTGGGATATGCAAAACGAGGCTATCAGAAATGTATATATCGCAAGCACAGGCGAATGTAACGATAACGCCTATTATATCGGTGAGAAATATGTGCTTAAGGTCACACCCAACTTAGGCGAGCTTAAAAAGCATATCAGCCTTTCAAGAGCGATATCGCACTGTGGCTTGTGTGTGGCAGAGCCTGTTCAGACCACCGACGGCAACGACTATGTCGCAGACGGCGAGCTGTACTTCTGCCTTTCCGAAAGACTGGACGGCGAGCTTATCGCTCCTGCGGATATGTATCAGGAGGACAAGGCATCGCACGCCCGCTTTATCGGCGAGATGATAGGACAGCTTCACCTTGCATTAAGCAGGGTTGACGCGGTCATAAACGAGGCGGACATATACTCTGCCGTGACAGGCTGGGCTATGCCGAAGCTTAAAGAGCGCATCAGTCTGCCTGAGGGTCTTGAGGAGAAGTATACCACCGTTTTCGGAGCTTTATTCAACAAGATTCCAAAGCAGATAATCCACCGTGACCCTAACCCCAGCAACATCATAACCTGCGGCGGCAAGTGCGGATTCATCGACTTTGATCTTGCCGAACGAAATGTACGCATCTTCGATCCCTGCTACGCCGCAACGGCGATACTGTCAGAGTCATTCGCAGAGAACGATGAAGAAAAGCTCATAAAATGGGTAGGCGTACTAAAGGAGATAATCACAGGCTACGACAGCGTTGTAAAGATGACCGCCGAGGAATTTGAAGCGGTTCCGTATGTGATATTATCCAATCAGCTTATCGCAACGGCGTGGTTCTCGGAGCAGGACAGATATCGTGATGTTTTCGAGACAAACATGAAAATGACAAGGTGGATAGCTGATAATATCAGCAGGCTCAGAGTTGATTGAGCATCAATATGAAAACAGGTGCGACAACACGATGTTGTTGCAGTCGCCCCAAAAGCGGTGCACGGATGCACCGCCTCAGAGGGCGACCTGCGACACGGTGTCGCACCTGTTTCTGCGATATAAACTATACCCGTTCAGGTATAATTCCGATGCAACTGCACAATTTTATACCTGTTCGGGTATAATTTAGTTTGACTAAACCTTATCGCAATGTTATAATATGTACAGACATAAATTAAGGAGAATATCATGTACCTATACCACTACTACGACAGCACCATAGGTCCGTTCAAGAGCCTCACAGCGATATCTCCTGATGAGGCGAGGGCAGTGCTTGATGAAATAAAGAACACCCGACCGAACTCGCAAAGTGCAACAAGGCATGACAAATATGTGCAATACCGCCGCAACTGCGAGGCTATACTCCGCACCGAGTGCGCCAAGAAAGGCATAATCACCGAGCGTGTTTCGCCACATTATATGGTCGTTGAGCACAGTCCGTGGCTCAGCACATGGTTCGAGAACAGCACCTTTATCAGGATACCCATTGAGGAGTTCGATGTGCGAAAGCTGTCCTTTACCTACGGCGACTCCATGCCCACATTCAGCGACGCTTTCGCCGACGGCAAGGAGTACCGCAAGCAGCTCTACACCTACGAGGAGATACTCGGCATCATCGAGAAATACGGTCTGCCGCAGGACTGGAACGATGACGGAGCACACGGTCCCGAGCGGTATATTGAAGTCCATGTGTGGAGCGATGATGTTATCGGGAGATATCTGTACTGAAAAAACAGTGCAGAATATGCAAAAATTTTCAATAGAAACAGATCAGGTGCGACAACACGATGTTGTTGCAGTCGTCCCAAAAGCGGTGCACGGATGCACCGCCTCAGAGGGCGACCTGCGACACCGTGTCGCAGGTTTGCTTCGCAAACGGCAACATCGCCGTTTCGGTGACGGAGCGTCACCGATTTTGCTTCGCAAAACCACTCTGATGTCGCACCTGTTTCTATAATACATCAAATCCCGAGAAGTATCGTTTTTATATTTTCATCGATCTCGTCATCATTTAGATCTCGTGAGATCAGGGGCTGAATAGTTTCTCGGCTTTCTCTTATGTGGGGAAGCTCGGAAGCAAGTTCGTAAGCCTTATCATTTCTGCCGCATTTCAGATACAGAAAACACAGTGTCGCACGCATCGTTGCCTTTTGCTTCTCGTTTGTGGATATGGGGAGACCTCGTTCCATAAGCTCGACAGCTTCCTCGGATTTGCCTTGCAGTGCAAGTACACCTGCAAGACCTAAGATCATTCCCGGCTTATTAGGATAGATGAGCAAAGCGTCACGGTATACCTTTTCCGCCGAAGCGTAGTCGCCGTTTCGTTGAAATCCAGTGGCGGTTTTGTGTATGTTGTAGAGTGTCTGCTCGGCACGGATGGTATCCATGCCTATCAGCAAGTCAATGCTTGTCTCGAAAATGTTCGCAAGTGCAGGCAGAAATGTTATGTCGGGGTAGCTCTCACCTCGCTCCCATTTTGAAACGCTCTGTGGAGTGATGTTGAGCATTTCGGCAATATCCTCTTGGGTGAGGTTTTTCAGAAGTCGGTACTTTTTGAGGTTTTCGGAAAGATACATCATAGCGGTACTCCTTTGTGGCCTTGATTCGATGTTTAAATTATATAACACAATGTAACGCTTTTCAAGAACGCATTGGTTGAATATCAATCAACTGGGTGCGACACCGTGTCGCACCTGTTTCTGTAATACACAACATCCCTCTCAAATCCCCCACCCCATGCAACTTACCCCTCGAAAAACGCAGGTCACCGAAAATTCCTTGCTAAGCCATCTCCTTTCTGCTAAAATAAAGCCAACGAGGAAAGGAGACAGGAAAATGACGATACTTGATGTGAAAGATCTCACCAAAAAATACGGCGATCTTACTGCTGTTGACAGCATTTCTTTCAAGGCGGAGCAGGGCGAGCTTCTGGGCTTTCTCGGTGTGAACGGCGCAGGAAAATCCACAACTATAAATATGCTCTCAACGCTGCTTAGCCCCGACGGAGGCACAGCGGAGGTGTGCGGCTGTGAGCTCGGCAAGGACGATAACGGCATACGCAGGAGGATAGGCATAGTCTATCAGCAGAACTGCCTTGACGGCATACTTACCGTTCAGGAAAACCTCATCTGCCGAGGTGTGATACACGGTGCCACCAGAGCCGAGTCTAGGCACAGACTTTCGGAACTGTGCGATATCCTCTCGCTCGGAGATATCCTGAAAAAGCGCTATCAGAATCTCTCTGGCGGTCAGAAAA
>JAZSGG010000098.1:0-34523 GCA_045532595.1 Oscillospiraceae bacterium
AAAATGCACCTACGCCGCAATGTCATGCAACGTTACGGCGTAGCCGTTTTTAAATCCGTGAGCGGAGCGAACACAATAATTCCTCATTCCTAATTCCTAATTCCTCATTGAATTTGACGAGCTTTCGCTCGTCAAATTCCGGTTTATCAATACAGTTCGGGCAGTGTGTCCTTGGTAACAGAATACTGACTGCCGTACAGCTGACGCAGTACTTCCTTAGTGGTGAACTTTTCTGTAAGAGTATATTCCTTCGACCAGCTCATGTAGCTTGCCCAGCCTATACCCTCGCAAACGACATCCTTTGCACAAGGTACCGTGCCTATCTCGCCGATGATGGATATCTTGGGAGCCTTGGTTATCTGCAGCAGATTGTAATACATATCCTTCTGCGAGGTATGCTCATGCTCGGGGGGATACATATCACGGGAGATGATATCCACCACATCGTCGCCGGGATAACACTCGGGGGCCTGCGAATTCCACACCCATATCAGATTATCCAGATGGTGAACATTGGTGTAACGGTCGTACATCATGCGGAACAGCTTCTTTACTGTGTCAGCGCCCTTTGCGCCCCACCAGAACCAGTTTCCGTCGCCCTCGTGGAAGGGTCTCCACAGGATGGGTATCTGCTTATCACAGAACGGGCGCAGCAAGCCTGCCATCATATCCATATCCGAGATGAGCGCCTTATTCTCGGGAGTTCCCTCAATCACCGCACGGCTCGCATCGAAATCAGTATTGCGGCTGAAGAAGGATTTGGAATGTCCGCCGAGCGGAGAGAACCAGTGCCATGTAAAAGTGATGAGTCCCTTTTTCTCCGCCCATTCCCATGCACGCTTCAGGGTGCCGAAGTTTTCCTCCACCTCGGTCATGCACTCCTCGTCAGTGTCAAGATAATTGATATTCGGCGAGTAAGACAGCAGCTCAAAACCGAGAAGCGCAGGCTGCTTGCCTGTGACCTCCTCTATATAATGCAGCTCCTCCTGAGCCATGGTCTGTGTATGCTGACCTGTTATCAGCTTCTTGTATGTAATATCGGAAAGGTATTTCATCACATTCTTAACGCACTGCTGTGCGTTGGGGTTGCAGGGTGTATACAGCTTGTCACTCATAGCGGCTGCTCCTTTCTGTTTTGGAGAATTGTACCATATTACTTTATCAATGTCAAGAGGTTTTTCCTTTTCTCGTAAGCCTGAATTGCTTTGGGGTGATGCCACGCAGCTTCTTGAAGCTCTTTATCAGGTGGCTGCAATCTGAAAATCCCGTTTCCTGACTGATGTAGCTGAGATCATGCTCGGTAAACAGCAGCAGCTCCTCAGCCTTGAATATCCTCATGCGCTCGATGTATTCCTTGCAGCTCATACCATAGGTCTCGTGGAACTTCTTTGCAAAGCAGGAATAGCTCATGCCGCACTGCTTTGCGATATCCGCAACACGCAGCTCCTCTCCCATGCAGGAGTCGATATATTCCGTGATGCTGTCGATATCGTAGTTGTCGCTCTCTGTCTCGTCGTCGCTGATGACAAAGCCATCCTCAAGCCAACGTCGGATGATGCTCATAAGCAAGCGGTAAACATTGGTCTGAAGCATGAGGTCATAACCATAGCCGTGCTGCTGCACCTCCTCCACACAGTGCCTGAAAAGCTGATCGCCGCCCATAAGCTCAGCCTGTTCACGGGGAAAATATATCGGCATCCCCTGCTGCTCTGCCTGGCGGAAGATGCTGCGCAGCTTCGGCGCATACGGCGTTGTGATGGCAAAGCGGTTGATATCGAACTTCAGCACGGAATATTTCAATGGATCCCGATCCACTGCAAAGATAGAATGCACCGCCCTTGAACGGAACACTATCATATCGCCCTCGCTCATTATATAGCTGTCATCTCCGCAGCGCATCTCCGCCGTTCCCTCGGTGACGCAGATCACCTCATAGAAATAGTGCCAGTGAGGGCGTATAGGAAAATTCTGATGCGCTGTATCAAAAACAAAGCATTCGATTGGCATATTAAGGCTGTCAGTCTTTTCAAACAGATAATGCATTGAGACCTCCAAAAGAGATTTTTACGATTTTTCCGTATGAACATTATATCACATATTCTTCTAAAATGATATACTTTAAGAAAAAATTATCAGGAGGAATATTTGTGGATTTCATCAAGGGCATCACCTTCTCCCCATTCGCCCGCAGAGGTCTGCTCTCATCAAAGGAAGCAAAAGAGAGCCTTGAAAACCTCGTAAGCCGCACCAACGCCGATTTTATCATACTTGTTCCCAACGGTCTGCAGGATACTCCCCAGTCTGAAACGATAGACTTTGATACCGAAGCCACCATGTCTGATGAAGAGCTTCGTGACTTCATCGCTCATGCAAAGAGCAAGGGACTGCGAGTGGCACTGAAGCCCACAGTCAACTGCCGCAACGGCACATGGCGTGCGCATATCAATTTCTTTGACGAGGATGTGGTGTGCGAGCCGAAATGGTGCAACTGGTTCAGGGCATACACCAAGTTCCAGCTGCATTATGCTAAAATAGCAGAGGAATGCGGCTGTGAGATGTTCATTGCAGGCTGCGAGATGGTGCAGTCTGAACGCAGAGAAGATGAATGGCGCAGGCTCATATCCGATATCCGCAGCGTATATAGCGGACTTGTTTCGTATAATACAGATAAGTATCAGGAGCATAATGTAAAGTGGTGGGACGCTGTGGATGTGATATCCTCCAGCGGCTACTACCCCATAAACGACTGGGAGCGCCAGCTTGACCGCATCGAGGCTGTGGTGAAGAAGTTCGGCAAGCCGTTCTTTTTTGCAGAATGCGGTTGTATGTCGGTGCAGGGTGCAAACCTCGTGCCGAACGACTGGTCGGTGCGCGGCGAGATAGACCTGCAGGGGCAGGCCGACTGGTACGCAGAGATGTTCCGCACCTGCGAAAAGCGAGACTGGGTGAACGGCTTCGCAATATGGGACTGGTGCGGCCGCCAGTACCCGCTCCACAAGGCACAGACCCACGGCGGATATGAGACCTACGGCAAGCCTGCCGAAAAGGTCATTTCAGACTACTATTCCACAAAATAATCATACGGAGGAAAATATCATGGAAAATTTCAACTTCTACAGTCCTACTGAATTTGTATTCGGCAAGGACAGAGAAAACGAAGTCGGCGCACTCGTCAGAAAGCACGGCGGCAGCAGAGTTCTGCTGCATTTCGGCGGCGGCTCCGCTGAACGCTCGGGTCTGCTGGACAGAGTGAGAGCATCCCTCAGAGCCGAAGGCGTTTACTTCACCGAGCTTGGCGGCGTGCAGCCCAATCCCCGTGATACCCTTGTATACAAAGGTATCGAGATATGCAAGGCAGAAAACATCGACTTTATCCTTTCTGTTGGCGGCGGCTCTAGCATTGACTCCGCAAAAGCGATTGCGGTAGGCGTACCATATGACGGCGATTTCTGGGATTTCTACTGCGGCAAGGCAGGAATACAGAAGGCACTGCCTGTCGGCACAGTTCTGACTATCGCCGCAGCAGGCAGTGAAGGCTCTCCCGATACTGTTATCACACAGGAAGCTACGGGCATGAAGCGTGGCGCTGGCTCCGATCTCATCAGACCCAGATTCTCCGTGCTGAATCCCGCACTCACCTGCACTCTCCCTGCATATCAGACAGCCTGCGGCGCTGCGGATATCATGGCACATGTTTTTGAGAGATATTTCACCAACACTCCCGAAGTAGAAGTAACAGACCGCCTTTGCGAGGCAGTTCTCCTCACCATGATAAAGGAGACTCCCCGTGTCATTGCCGATCCCGACAACTACGATGCCCGCGCAAATATCATGTGGGCAGGCATGGTCGCTCACAACAACATCGTTGGCGTAGGCAGAAGCCAGGACTGGAACAGCCACGGCATCGAGCATGAGCTTTCAGGCCTGTACGACGTTGCCCACGGCGCAGGTCTCGCAGTTATCATGCCCGCATGGATGGAATTTGTAATGAGCCACGACGTTATGAGATTTGCGCAGATGGCGACAAGACTGTGGGGCTGCCAGATGAACTTCCAGCATCCCGAGGTCACCGCACTGGAGGGCATCCGCCGCTTCAGACGCTTCCTGCACGACATCGGTCTGCCGATAAATCTCGCAGAGCTTGGAGCAAAGGAGGAGGACATCCCTACCCTCGTTGCAAATCAGGGCGTCAAGGACAGAACTTGGGGCTTTGTAAGACTCAGCTCTGATGACATCACAATGATCTATAAGATAGCAGCTAAGGCGACCGTATAAGAAAGGAGCGCATCATGAAAGCATTATTCATCGGCGGAACAGGCACCATCAGCATGGCGATAACAAAGCTGCTTGCACAGCATCCCGACTGGGAGCTGTATCTGCTCAACCGTGGCAGCCGTACTTCTCAGCTTCCCGAAAATGTTAAGGTCATCAATGCGGATATCAACAACGAGCAGCAGGCGGCTGAAGCTCTCGGCGACATGAGCTTCGACTGCGTATGCGATTTCATCGGCTTCGTTCCCTCCCAGCTTGAAAGAGACTATCGTCTTTTCAACGGCAGAACAAAGCAGTTCATGTACATCAGCTCCGCCAGCGCTTATCAGAAGCCGCTTTCGGACTACCGCATAAACGAGGGCACTCCCCTCGCAAATCCCTACTGGGAATATTCCCGCAACAAGATAGCCTGCGAGGAATTCCTGATGAAGATGTACCGTGAGAACGGCTTCCCTGTAACTATAATCCGTCCCTCCCACACCTACGACGAGCGCAGCGTACCGCTCGGCGTTCACGGTGACAAGGGAAGCTGGCAGGTCGTAAAGAGAATGCTGGAGGGCAAGCCTGTAATCATCCACGGCGACGGCACCTCCCTCTGGACCATGACCCACAACAGCGATTTCGCAAAGGGCTTTATAGGTCTGATGGGCAATATACACGCCATCGGCGAGGCTTTCCAGATAACCTCCGATGAATCCGTCACATGGAATCAGATATACAAGGCTATTGCAGATACTCTCGGCGTGGAGTTCAAGCCTTATTATGTTCCCTCGGATTTCCTGCACGCAGTGAGCAACTACGATTTCGAGGGCAGCCTCATCGGCGACAAGGCAAACTCCGTTGTGTTCGACAACAGCAAGCTGAAAAAGGCAGTGCCTGATTTCGTAGCTACCGTAAGATACGATCAGGGCATCCGCAAGACCGTGGAATATGTCCTCTCCCATGAGGAATTCCAGACCCCCGACCCCGAATTTGATGCATGGTGCGATAAGGTCATCAATGCACTTGAAAACGCTAAAAAGGAGATCAACTAACATGGTAAACGTAAAAGGAAGATGGGCGCTCATCACAGGCGCAGCAAGAGGAATCGGCTATCTCACAGCAATATTCATGGCACAGAGAGGATGCAATCTCATCCTGCACAGCCGTGACATCAATCACACAGAAAAGGTGCTTTCCGAGGTAAAGGCACTGGGCGTTGAGGCTTACGCAGTTTCTGCGGAGCTTTCTGATCTTGACAGCGTACAGGCTATGCTGGACGAGATCGACAGCCGCGGCACTCAGGTGGATATCGTACTCAACAACGCAGGTATGCAGATAGCTTACCGCACAGAATATTTCAAAACTCCCGTTTCCGATTATACCGAGAGCTTCAAGATAAACACCATCGCTCCCGCAATGATATGCTATCACTTCATGCCTAAGATGATCGAGCGTGGCTTCGGACGCATCCTGAACACAACCAGCGGCATCCGCCTCGAGCCTGAACAGGCAGGCTACTCCGCAAGCAAGGCGGCTCTGGACAAGATCACCATAGACCTCGGCTCTAAGGTTGAGGGAACAGATGTTATGATAAACCTCACCGATCCAGGATGGTGCAGAACTGACCTCGGAGGTCCTCACGCTCCCAACGCTCCCGAGAGTGCTATCCCAGGAATCGTTGTAGGTGCTTTCGTGGACGACAAGAAATCGGGCAGATTCCTGAACGCTCCCCACTTCACAGGCATGACCCTCGAAGAAGCAGTTGCAAAGGCAGAAGCAGAGTTCGACAGCCCCTATGGAAAGTAATAAAGGAGACCTATGAAAAAAATCATCACCGCTATTATTTCCGCAGCTGTGCTGCTAAGCTGCACAGGCTGCATAGCACATCAGATCGCCGAAGATAAGCTTGCACAGATCGAGCCGCATGTATCAAATGAAGTCGTCGCTTCTGCCACTCCAGAGACCGTTGAAACTCCCGACGAGGGCGAAGTTATGACCACAGCGGCAGGCTTTTCCGTAAACGGCACAAAGCTCATTGATGCAAAGGGCAACGAATTCATCATGCGTGGCATCAACCATCCGCACTGCTGGTTCCTTGACACAGACACTACAGCTCTACCTGCTATAGCCGAGACAGGCTGCAATACCGTGCGCATCGTGTGCGGCGCAGGAATACAGTACACAAAGGATACCGTGGAATCGCTGAATGCTGTCATCGAGCAGTGCAAGGAACTGGATATGATATGCGTGCTTGAGGTACACGATATAACAGGCAAGGATGACATCGGTCTGCTTGAACAGGTCACTGATTACTGGATAGAGGTCAAGGATGCACTCATCGGCAACGAAGCTTACGTTATCCTGAACATTGCCAATGAATGGGTCGGAAAATGGGACAGCAATATCTGGCGTGACGGCTACACCGCAGCTATCCCGAGGCTTCGTGAGGCAGGCATCAAGAACACCATCATGGTTGATGCAGGCGGCTGGGGACAGTATGGAAAGAGCATCAAGGAATGCGGCATGGAAGTGTTCAACTCCGATCCCGATAAGAACACCATGTTCTCTGTTCACATGTACGGCTCTGCGGGCAAAAACGAGCGCACCATAAAGCAGAACATCATGGGTGCAACCGATCAGGGACTGTGCATAATCGTGGGCGAATTCGGCTACAACCACTCCGACGGCGACGTGGATGAGAGCTACATAATGCAGTACTGCGAGGAAAATGATATCGGCTACCTCGGCTGGAGCTGGAAGGGCAACGGCGGCGGTGTAGAGTATCTCGACATCGCAGTGGAATGGGACGGCTCTGTTCTCTCCGAGGACTGGGGCGAGGTACTCATCAACGGCGAAAACGGAATCACTGCAACTGCAAAGATATGCAGCGTTTATGAATAAGGAGAAGATATGAGGATAGGTATACTCGGCGCAGGCGGCATCGCCCGCAAAATGGCGCACACCGTCAATAATATGGATGATATGCAGCTTGCCGCTATCGGCTCAAGGAGCATTGAAAAAGCGGAGGAGTTCGCAAAGGAATTCAGCATCCCCACTGCTTACGGCAGCTATGAGGAGCTTGCCGCTGACAGCTCGCTCGATCTGATATATGTGGCAACACCGCACTCCCGCCACTACGAGGACGCTCTGCTCTGCCTGAGCAGCGGCAGGAACGTACTGTGCGAAAAGCCTTTCACCGCCAATGCAAAGCAGGCTCAGGAGCTTATTGAGCTTGCAGAGAGCAAGGGTCTTTTTATCGGCGAGGCAATATGGACGAGATATCTCCCCATGCGCTTCAGACTGGATGAGATACTGGCAAGCGGCGTTATCGGCGAGCCATCCTATCTCACCGCAAATCTCGGCTATCAGATAAGCCATGTAGAGCGCCTGATAAAACCCGAGCTTGCAGGCGGCGCACTACTGGATCTCGGTGTGTATACCATAAACTTCGCACTGATGGCATTCGGAAACGATGTGCGTGAGGTCATCTCCTCCTGCAATAAGAACGAATACGGCGTGGATACCAACAACTCCATCATCATGAACTTCGCCGATGGCAAGACCGCCATGCTGCACAGCAATCTGAACTCCGTTACAGACCTGCGAGGAATGATCTACGGCGATAAGGGACGCATAGAGTTTGATAACATCAACAACTGCGAGGGCATCACCGTATACCTTAACGACGGCACGGTGACAAAATACGAAACGCCGCCGCAGATAACAGGCTTTGAATATCAGGTGCGTGCCGCAGCGGATGCAATATCTGCAGGAATGACAGAATGTCCGCAGATGCCGCACTCCGAGATACTCTGTGTGCTGAAGCTGATGGACAAGCTTCGTGACGAATGGGGAATACATTATCCCTTTGAATAAGACCCTCCGAACGCTCCGTTTCTCCCCTGTGGAGAGCGGGGCGTTTTACATTTGACATATCAGTCTTTTTCTGATAAAATAGAAAGTAATTATTGTCACAAGGAGACATCTAATGAACGAAACTATTGAAACATTAGAATCCGCAGAGGCGGCAGGCTTTTTTGAAAAGGCTATGGACGCATTCAGCTCTGCAGTATCAGCAGTCAGCGGTGCAATGTACAGCTACATCCTGATCATACTGCTGGTGATTGCGGGTCTGTATTTTACCATACGAACCAGATTTGCACCGTTCCGTCTGTTCGGCGCTCAGATAAAGGCAGTAATGGAAAAGCCCTCAGATGGAAAGAGCGTATCCTCCTTCCAGGCTCTGATGGTATCCACCGCTTCAAGAGTCGGCACAGGAAACATCGTCGGCGTTTCCACTGCGCTTTGCCTCGGCGGCTTCGGCTCGGTGTTCTGGATGGGGGTCATTGCCATAATCGGAAGTGCCTCGGCATTCATCGAAAGCACCCTTGCTCAGATATATAAGCGCAAAGGCCCCGAGGGCAGCTACGGCGGACCTGCATATTACATCGAAACAGCGCTGAAATGCAGACCTCTTGCAATAGTTTTCTCTGTATTCCTGATACTGACCTATGGCTTCGGCTTCAATATGCTGGCATCCTACAATCTCCAGTCAACATTTGAGACCTACAGCTTTTACAACGAGAAGATAACCCCATGGATCATCGGTCTGATCGTTGCGGCTGCTGTGTTCTACTGCCTTATCGGTGGTGGCTCAAGAGTAATCAAGGCTACGACCTTTCTCGTACCTGTAATGGGCGTTGCGTATATTCTTGTATCGCTTCTTATAATCGTGCTTAACATCACTTCCCTGCCATCTGTTTTCGCTCGCATCTTCACCGAGGCGTTTGACATTCAGGCGATATTCGGCGGCTTTGGCGGCTCCTGCGTGATGTACGGAATCAAGCGTGGTCTGTTCAGTAATGAGGCAGGCGTAGGCTCTGCGCCTAACGCATCCGCTTCCGCGGAGGTCAGCCATCCCGCAAAGCAGGGTCTGGTGCAGGTGCTGTCTGTGTTTATAGATACTATCCTCGTGTGCAGCGCAACTGCATTCATGTGCATGTGTTCAGGCGTGGAGCCGAGCGAAAAGCTCTCAGGCGCTCCCTATGTGCAGGCAGCCCTCAGTGAGACTCTCGGCAGCTTTGGACCCATATTCATCACTGTTGCAATGATACTGTTCGCATTCACTACTCTGCTCGGCAACCTGTTCTATGTTGACAAGTGCCTTATCCACATCTACGGAAAGCAGCCGTCAAAGAAATTCATGCTAGGCTACCGTATAGTGGCATCCCTCATCATTCTGCTGGGCGCAGGTATGAGCGCAGGCCTGCTGTGGGATATAGCTGATGTGCTGATGGGCGGTATGACTCTGATAAACATCCCCGTTATCGTGATACTCGGCAAATATGCTCTCAGAGCGCTGAAGGACTACGAAAAACAGCGCAAGGAAGGCAAAGAGCCTGTATTCCATGCAAATGATATCGGACTTCCTCACAATGTAGACTACTGGGAATAACCTAAATATTCACGACACATATAATTGACCCCGCCGTTTTTCAACTGCGGGGTCAAGTGTTTATTATGCTTTACTTTGCGTATTTTTCCATGATGCGCACCGCAGTCCGGATACCATCCACCGCCGCAGACATTATTCCACCTGCGTAGCCTGCACCCTCTCCGCAAGGGAAAAGGTTATCCGCACACGCTGCAAAGCCTGCCTCGCAGCGAGGTATGCGCACAGGCGAGGAGCTGCGTGTTTCAATTGCTGTCAGCACGCTGTCGCTGTCGGAAAAGCCCTTTATGCGCCTGTCGAAATAGGAGATACCTCTCGCCATGATATCGCTGATGTGCTGCGGGAAAAGCTGCCTCAGGTCTGCCTGCTGAACTCCCAGAGGATAAGTCGGAGTTACTCTGCCGAGAGTGAACGCATTACCGCCTGCAACAAATTCTCTAGTAAGCGCCGCAGGAGCCTTTCCGCCACCGCCGCCCAGCTCATAAGCACGCTGCTCAAGGCGGCTGATAAACTCCGCACCTGCCAGCGGCTCGCTGCCAAAATCCTCAGGGGTGACAGAAACAAGCACTGCGCTGTTGGCATTCTCGCCTGCACGGACAAAATAGCTCATACCATTGGTGACTATCGTGCCGTCAGAGCTTGCCGACGCCACCACATAGCCGCCGGGGCACATGCAGAAGGTATACACGCCACGCTCGCCCTCACGATAGGAAAGCTGATATTCCGCAGGCGGCAGCGCAGGATGCCCTGCATATCTGCCATAAAGTGCAGCGTCGATATCGCTCTGCAGATGCTCTATTCTTGCGCCCACAGAAAAGGGCTTCGGCACCATCTCAACGCCGTTTCTCAGCAGCATGGAAAAGGTATCGTGTGCGGAATGTCCCACTGCAAGCACAAGTGCGCCGCAGCGCTCCTCGGCACCGTTCACCGTAACAGAGGATATCCGCCCGTTCTGCAGCTGCAGCTCTTCAAGCGGCGAAAGGAAACGCACCTCGCCGCCGCATTCGATTATCTTGTTGCGCAGATTCTTCACCACCGCACGCAGCTTATCAGTGCCGATATGCGGCTTTGCCTTTGTGAGTATCTCCTCAGGCGCTCCGAATTCGCACAGCCTTTCCAGCACACGGG
Organism: Oscillospiraceae bacterium; assembly: GCA_045532595.1. Taxonomy (GTDB): domain Bacteria; phylum Bacillota; class Clostridia; order Oscillospirales; family Ruminococcaceae; genus CAG-115. The sequence goes on from JAZSGG010000098.1 coordinate 10,835, forward strand.
AACACAGCGGATCTCCGATACGGGTGGTGAGCTTTCCATCAGAAAAAGTTCCTGCACCGCCCTCGCCGAACTGCACATTCGTAGACTTATCAAGCCTGCCACCGTTCCAGTAGCCTTCCACTGCCTTTATGCGCTCATCCATCGCCGCTCCACGTTCCAGAACGATGGGACGGTAGCCGAACTCACACAGCGTAAGCGCACAGAACATTCCCGCAGGGCCGAAGCCTGCTATATAGATATCACCCTGCAGCTTTTCCGTGCCGAATTCCACTGTCAGCCCTTCATTCTCATGCAGACGGACATTCTGATGCTTTTCGGCAAGCTTGCGCTCCCTCGCAGCACTCTCCAGCTCCACATACACCGAGCTTACAAAGCATATATCACGGCGTGCGTCCACCGAGGTCTTGTAAAGGCGTGCCGCCTTTACCTCTTTCCTGCCTACACAAAGCAAGGATAACGCCTTGCTTACAGCGTTATCCTTTGCCTCGTCAAGCGATGTTTTGATCTGTGATACTATTATCGCCATTTATTCCTCTTCCGCTGTTTTCGGAACAGCATTGATTGTTACCTTGTAGTTTCCGGAAGTCCAACACTTCAGATTGCTGCCTCTGATACGGATAGTCACCGCCACATCCTGAGATCCGTCACGCAGAGACACGCCGAGCAGATCCGCAGTTACATACAGATCATTGGGAGCCAGCGCACTAAGCACTTCAGATGGACCTATAACGCTTACGACAAGCTCGTTCGTGATCGCCGATACATCATAGTTATCGGGAATGTTCTTTATCGTGATATTGGATGTGGTGAAATCCAGCTTTCCGTATGCACTGAGATCCCACTCGATACGAGCAGTATTATTGCCCGAAAGATTCTTGTAGCCCTCAGGCAGAGCGATCGGTACAGACACGATCTGATCCAGCTTGATATCTGCAAGGTCGATAGTGCCGATATCCAGCTCGCTGATATAATCAATAGAGCCGTCAGGTGCCGCAACTGTCAGAGTGGAGGGCTGGATCCTGTACTTCAGGCTGTCGATATCGAAGTTGGAGGGCACATTCGCATAGGAGAAGGTCAGCGGCAGTATGCGCTGCTTGTATACGGGAATATATATCGAGATATGCTCGCTGCTGAGAGTCAGTCCGTCAGCAGGAAGACGTGCGCCGTTAGTGCCGTAAATAAAGATCTCGCTCTGGGTCTCATGAGATTCACTGATAGCGCCATTGTACGCAGAACGAGCCTCAATGCGGTCTATCTTATCAATAATGGATGCAGAGCCTGTTACTGTAATAGTAGCAGGAGTTGCCGTGATCTCATCCACATAGTAACCATCGGGAAGGCTCAGTGCGGGCGCCGTAGCAGTAACGGTGAACTCACGGGTGATGATCTCGTCGATCTCAATGGTAAGCGCCAGAGGATCGGTATCTATGATCTCGCAATCCATATCCACTTTGGGAGACACCTCAACAGGCACTGTGAACACACCTGCAGACTTTACCGATGAAAGATCAAGAGTCGCATAGAATTTATCCGCTCCCACATCAGATATATCATAACGCTTGCCCTCGATACGGATATTCACCTTTTCATCAGGTATTTCAACGATCTGAAGGTCGTTCTGGATCATATATTCCGTTGGCTGCACCTCAAGAGCTATATCCTTTACGCTGCCCTGAACGGTGGGAAATATCTGTATTGACACGAAAAACCATGCACCCAGCGCAATAACGAAGGATAAGAGTATTATCTTGAAATTCTTTTTGAATCTATCCCATAAATTACGAAAAAAATCCACTTCTGCGCCCCCTTAGTTTTCTGTTCCGGCATTATCCTGCTTTGGCTTCCTCAGCTTTTTCTTTGTACGCTGAACAACCTCAGGCATCTTCTTCTGCAGTATCTTAACAAGCGCTTCCTTGGAAAGACCTCGTGTCAGCTGACCGTTTTCGGCAACAGAAATAGTGCCTGTCTCCTCGGACACGATGATAACAAGGGAGTCTGCATTCTCACTCATACCGATAGCAGCTCTGTGACGGGAGCCGAGGTCGCTGGAAAGATACTGATCCTTACTGGTGTTAGGCAGGAAACAGCCTGCCGCATAGATGCGGTAATCACGGATAATGATGGCGCCGTCATGCAGCGGAGCCTTGTTGTAGAAAAGATTACAGATAAGATCAGGCTCGGGAGCAGCATTTATCACTGTTGCTTTCTCTGTGATATCGCCTAGTCTTCCCTGTCTCTCGATAACGATAAGCGCACCTGTCTTGGTATTATGTAAGCGCTCGCACGCCTCGGATATGCCATTGATGGCTGCATCACGGGCAGCGCTGCTCTCACTGTCGCTGGTACTTTGAAGTCCGAAAGTGATGTTCGGCACCTTTGCACGTCCCACACGTTCGAGAATACGGCGCAGCTCAGGCTGGAATACCACTACAATTGCGATGATTCCCACCTGGAAGAAGTTCTCGAACAGATAGCTCATTACCTTCAGCTGGCATATCTGCACCACAACGAAAATCAACAGAAGGATAAGAATACCCTTCATAAGCTGCTCCGCCCTGGTCTCCTTCATCAGCTTGATTATCACATAGATGAGGTATGTAAGCAGCAGAATATCAATTATATCAAAAACAGTAATGGACAAAACCACACGGATGAAATTCTGGTATATGTCTGAAATGTATGTCATAATATCCAATTCCTTGTCTCCTTTATCTGTATTACAGGCGGTGAACCGAACGCCTGTTCCCCATAATATATTTATATGAACCTCACGCCGTTTTCCAAATCAAAGATTTGGACGGCTGAGTAATAATGTGGTCGCCGTGCGAACGCAAGCGTTCACCCCGCTCTGATGTTCATTCTCGCAGACGGAGGGTCGGCGTTTTCCTTCGGAAAAGCGAACGAACTCAAAACCTTGAAAAATATATTCGCCGCTTTGCGGCGGTCTGCTGCGCAGACTTATGAGAACGTTGTTCTCATAAATATATTTTATCACATATTTCAATAATTGCAAGGGATTTTAAATGGAAATTTGATTTTTTTTGAAGAATTAAAGCATTAAACTCCTCCACACACAAAAAAGCCGCCCTTTCGGACGGCTTTTATATGCGATATAAAGCTTATTCTTCTCTCAGAGTGAAGAATCCGACAAGCTCCTTCAGCATCGTTGACTGACCGGACAGCTCCTCTGCTGCCGCTGCAGTCTCCTCTGCAGTAGCGGAGTTGTTCTGAACGACATCGGAGATCTGATCCACACCAACAGTAACCTGAGCAATGGAATCAGCTGCTTCCTGAGATTCCTGAGCAATATTGCTGTTGATCTGAGCAACCGCACCTGCTGCTGCCGCAACATTGTTCATCTTATCAGCTACCTCACCAACAAGGCTGCTGCCCTTGTCGATCGCTGCAACTGTGTTCTCGATAAGAACTGTTGTGCTCTGAGCAGCCTCAGCACTCTTGCCCGCAAGGTTTCTTACCTCGTCAGCTACTACTGCAAAGCCCTTGCCTGCTGCGCCTGCTCTTGCAGCCTCGATAGCTGCGTTCAGAGCAAGGATATTTGTCTGGAATGCGATATCCTCAATGGTCTTGTTGATCTCACGGATCTGATCAGATGTCTCACTGATCTCGTTCATTGCCTTGACAAGCTCTTCCATCTTCTCACTTGCGGAGCCCATCTCAACGCCTGCCTCATTGGTCTTTTCGCTTGCGTTAGCGGATTCCTTGGCATTAGCGCTGATCATGTCATTGATCACATTGATAGTAGCGGAAAGCTCCTGAATGGAGGATGCCTGCTCTGTAGCGCCCTGAGACAGAGCCTGAGCAGCGGAAGCCACCTGATCGGAACCGGATGCAACCTGATCGGAAGCAACGCCGATCTGATAGATGGTCTCATTGAGATTATGCAGGAATGTACGCAGGGATGTAAGAATGTTTGCAAAAGTACCTGCATAAAGATCCTCATGCTGAGTACGTACATTCAGATTGCCGCTTGCAGTCTCTTCAAGGATATAGTCGATATCCTCAACAACATTCTTCATGCGCTCGGACATGTGTCTCATAGAGTCAGCCAGCGAGCCGAGTTCATCCTTGGACTTATATGTAATGTTAACATCGAAGTCGCCCTCTGCCATCTGGTGAGCAGCCTTCTCGACATCGTTGATGCCCTTCAGGATCATCTTTGTGATGATTGCCGCAAGAACAGTACCGATAACTATTGCAAACACACCTATACATGCAATAATAAAGCCTGTCATAGTTGTTCTGGAATCGACTTCCCTCTTTGTTTCAGCGGCATTTGAATCTTCATAAGCCTGAATATTTGTTATAGATGCGCTGATACCTGCAAGCTCGGGAAGCAGCTCATTCTTGTAAACATCAAAAGCTGCAGCAGTATCATGGGAAACAGCAGTATCCTTGAAATGATCAAGTGTGGTATGCATATCATTGAGATTTGTCTCAATAGTGGTAACATCAGCCATGTCACCTGTATAATGCTCCTTCAGTCCTGCGACAAGCGTATCCATTTCAGCAAGAGCTTCGTCAGCGAGCTTCAGGCGCTCGTCTGTCTCGGCGCTGTCTGTTGTAGAGGAAGCGTGGAGCATATTCTTAGCGATCTCATTCATGGAGATCTCCAGCTGGTCAGCAGTCTGAACATCTGCAAAGGTCTCAGTGTACATATTATCCACCAGACCCTTGACAGTCATGAATGCGGTCGATGAAAATACTATTACGATGATGAACAGTACATTCACGATTCCGAATGCGATCAATAATTTCTTCGATACTTTAAGGTTTTTCATATCTTTACTGTCCTTTCTTAAGCTGTGCATTTCCACACAGCGTAAAAATTTACAGAATTTTGCAAGAAAACTTGGTTTATCTTGCAATTCATAATAAAATTATATTACAAAAACATCAATTTGTCAATATGTTTTAGTTAATTCATCCGTTAATTAAACATATTGCCTAAAATTGTTGATATTTTTCCTGCATCAAAATTAAAGATTGAAATTGCAGCAAATTTAGTATATAATAGTATATGATAGGATATTCCGTCATAGTACCGTTCCGAGGAGATAGAACATGAGTCTTTGCCCAAATTACAAGAAATGCGGCGGCTGCCAGCTGCAGAACATGACATACGAAAAACAGCTCAGCTTTAAACAGGTAAAGGTGATACGTCTGCTGGGCAGATACTGCCATGTGGATGAGATAATCGGCATGGTCGAGCCTTTTCACTACCGCAACAAGGTTCAGGCAGCCTTCGGCACGAAGAACGGAAAGATCATTTCGGGAGTTTACCAGTCCTCCACCCATAATATCGTACCCGTGGATGACTGCCTTATAGAAGATATCATTGCAGATAAGATAATCGTTACGATAAGAAAGCTGGCGGAAAGCTTCAAGATGAAGCCGTTCAACGATGTTACGATGAAGGGTTTTCTCCGTCATGTACTGGTAAAACGCGGATTTGTCAGCGGTCAGGTGATGGTGGTGCTGGTTACAGCATCGGGAGCATTTCCGTCACAGAGATCCTTTGTAAATGCGCTGCTGGGCAAGCATCCCGAGATAACCACCATCGTCCGTAATATCAACAATAAGCACACGAGCCTCGTTCTCGGTGAGCGCAGCGAAACTCTCTACGGCGATGGATATATAGAAGAACAGCTCTGTGGTCTGACCTTCCGCATCAGTCCCAAATCATTCTATCAGATAAACCCCACACAGACAGAAGTTCTGTACAACAAGGCTGCGGAATTCGCAGGTCTTACAGGCACTGAGCGTGTTATCGACGCCTACTGCGGCACAGGCACTATCGGTCTGATAATGTCAAAGAATGCGGGACAGGTCATCGGTGTAGAACTGAACAAGGATGCCGTGCGTGATGCAAAGTCCAATGCTGCAGCAAACGGCGTAAAAAACATACAGTTCTTCTGCGGCGACGCAGGAAGATTTATGGTGGAGATGGCTGAAGCAAGAGAGACTGCCGATGTCGTGATCACCGATCCCCCCCGAGCAGGCTGCAGCCTTGATTTTCTCAGGAGCCTGATAAAGCTCTCGCCGAAAAGAGTGGTGTATGTCTCCTGTAACCCCGAAACGCTGGCAAGAGATCTCGGCTTCCTTACCCGCAAGGGCTATCGTGCTGTAAAGATACAGCCCGTGGATATGTTCCCGTTCACAGAACACGTTGAAACGGTAGTGTTATTGGAAAAGAGGAGTGCAAAGCATGAATAACATCGACATCTTCAATCAGACTCAGACGGTAATACAATACAACAGCATCCTTACAGACGCTGCCGAAAACGCCGCCGCTTCCACTAAGGTCTACAAGGAAGGCTTCCGCTCAAAGCGCAAGGTAAACAAACGCATGAATGTAAGCTTCCGTGAATCCCTGACGCTTATTCCCGCCTATGAATTCGCATGCATGGGTACGAAGGCTGCGGTACTCAACTTTGCAAATCCGCTTACCCCCGGCGGAGGTGTGCTGCGTGGCGCAAACGCTCAGGAGGAATACCTCTGCAGAGCAACAGCGTTGTACAACTGCCTTACCAGCCCCGCTGCCGCAGAATATTATGATATCCACCGTCAGATATGTGACCGCAACAATTCTGACAATATACTGCTTGCTACAGACGCAGTGATATTCTCTCCCGATGTTCCCGTAATAAGGATGGATGCAGACTATTTCCCTGAGATTGCCTGCCGCCCTGTTCAGGTGCTTATGCCGCAGGATCAGTGGTATTACATAGATGTGATAACCTGCGCCGCTCCTTACTTTGCCGCAAAGCAGCTTGTACTCCCCGATGGCGATCTCGAACAGATCTTTATGCGCAGGATAAGGAACATGCTTGAAGTGGCAATCGAAAACAACGTGCAGCAGCTGATACTCGGAGCTTTCGGATGCGGTGCGTTCAATAATCCTCCGCAGGTCGTTGCAGGTGCCTTCAGCAAGGTGCTTCAGGAAGATCATTTCAAGAATGCGTTTTCCGATGTTATTTTTGCCGTAAAGCGCACTCAGCCATTCTGCGAAAACATCGAAGCTTTCCAGAATGCATTCACCAATTTCCCGCCTACTATCCACCATACATTCAGCACGGAAAGCAACAAAAGAAGATTCTTCTGAGCTGCCGCACACAAAGAAAAGCAGCTTGATTATAGCATATTCCGCAAAAAAACATATAATAAGTGGATTTCTTTTTCTGTTTCATACATTTAATATTTTCAAATAATATGTTAAAATATAGGATGTAAAAAGACAACACGGTACAGAAATACCGAAACAACAGAACAAGGAGATACACTATGAAGAAGAATTGTTTATTTGCCGCTTTACTGGCAGGTGTCGTAATGATGGCAGGCTGCGCAGGCGACAGCGAGACCTCCACAGAAGGCACAGCCGAGGCAGCTAAGACAAGCGAGGCTGTTCAGACAGCAGAGGCTGATGTAAAGACAACCGAAGCTGATGCAGAGACCGATGAAGCTGATGCTAAGACCGCTGAAGCCGAGGCTCAGCCCACCGCAGAAGCAGAGCAGACCACCACAGCGTCTACTGAGGAAGAAGTTACTCCCGCTGAAACAGAGGAGCAGGCTCCCGCAACAGAGGAAGCCGACGAGAGCGCCGATACAGGCAATATTGATCTCAGCTCCATGATGGCTACCTGCGAGGAGAGCGACGGCAACATCGTGCTGACAATGCCCGCTGACGGCTTCTCCATGAGAGTAGTATATGTTTTTGATGAGAGCAAGGCTCTTGTTGACACACAGCACATCCTCATCCCCGGCACTATCACATCTCTTGAAGATATGTACGCCGCAGCAGGCGCTGTGGTAGATATGTCCGCATTCGTTTATGAGGATGGCGTGTACAAAGCAAGCGCAGGTATCGCAGGCATGGAGGGTACTACCTACGACGACACTCTCACTTCCTGTCAGGCAACAGTTGAATTCTACAATGCACTGCTGGCCTGGGGCAGCGAGATGCAGGAAGAGAATGCCGACGTAAGCTCCGAAGAATACACCGTTGAAGCATACATCGGCACAGGCTACGATTTCATCACCGAAACAACAGACGGCGGCTTCTCCATGACCTCTGTTGAGGTACCCGCAGTTATCGTTGATGTCTCCATCAGAACAGAAGTTGATTTCGACGATCTGGTAGCTCCCGATGTTACAATCGAGATAAAGGGCGAGACTGCTGATTTCACAGACAGCAGCACAATGAAGTCCGGCGATGTTGCTACATGGTCCTTCCAGTACATTCTTGCTGAGGACGAGACTGTTGATGCGCTGACCGTTACAGTTGACGGCACCGCATACGACATCACGCTCTGATATCCGCACATAATACTGCCGCCGACAGGCTCATGCTTGTCGGCGGCATTTTGTTTATTTAATAGTAAACTGCAGAGTCCTGTAAGTGCCTCCGTCCATAAAGCGCACGAACAACTCATTCTCAAAGACTTCATCAACGATGTAGCGGTCGGGATCCTTGGAAAACTCCATTATATCCGTTCCTGTAATATGGGTGACCTCGACCGGATGAGCTTCCGCTCCGTCCTCATGGTAATGCATCTCTCCATTCAGCGTGTATATATCCATGGTACTCATGCCGAAGGAATACTTCGTTTCCTGTATGGCGATATTTTTGTCGCCGCTGTTCAGTACAAAGCAAGCCGTATCCTCAACCGGCGCTCCGCACACAAAGAAGTGCGCAAAAATTATCACCGCCACCGATACAATGAGCAAAGCTGCCGCTCCCACAAGGCGCATGACCATTTTCGCCTTTCCGCCTGCAAGCGCACCCGCAATAACAAAGCCTGTCATTACTGCGGCTAACGCCAGCAGCACCGCCGTGGCTATTCCGAAATACTCATACGGATGTGCTACGCCCACTCTTACCTGTATATGGTCGAAGCTGTAAGAGGCAGGCACCTTGCTGCGAACAGCGTCCAGCACCACCGCTGCCGCCAACGCCAGCAGATCGCATATTATCGCTATAACTGCAGCTATCTTTGGTTTTATCAGCAATTTCATCTTTCCTGCTCCTTTCAGGGCTTATCGCCGAAAATGACGGAGCCGTTCCTGCTTATCACGATATGCTCTGCGTTGCCTGCGGAATAGTCGTTTCCGAGATTGAACTCAGACCAGTCCGCACGGGTCAGGCGCACCTGCACCGTCATGGAATCCCCCGCATTCAGCGCACCGTCAGCGAAAGAGACACGACAGCGGGTATCTGCATTCTTACCGTCAGACTTTGTGAAATCGCCTGAAACAGAGCCTGTCAGCGCCACATAATTGCTGCCGTTTGTCGCAGAGTGATCGCACCAGAAGTTCAGATCACTGTTGCCGTCACAGGTGAAGAAATAATCTATCGTCAGCTTATTGAGATCAATGGAAGAACCTGTGTTATTAACAATATCCAGTGTGAACTGGATGGTATTTCCCATGCCGCTTACTGCCTGCTGATTCAGGCTTACCGAAATGCCATTATCCTCTGCGGTGGGATTCTGCGGCTGCGCAGGTGTTGACGGCTGAGAACTGCCGCTGTTACCGCCGCTATTTCCTCCATCAGAAGGCGCTGACGGCTGAACAGGCTCAAGGTTACCTGCTTTTCTTCCACCGGGTTCGGTGCCGAAAACAAGCTCGCCGCCCTCATACAGTGCCATATTCACCGCACGCACCTCAGATGAGCCGTTGGTGCCGATAAGTTCTTTGTAAGAGGGATCGTTTGAAGCGTCCCAAGCTCCGCTGTTGGAAGTTATGCGGAACTGCACTTCCTTTTTATAAGCGCTCTGACCGCCCGGGTAAATCTTTGCGCCCGAGAAGTCTATGGAAACATAGTAGATATGCTTATCCTCGTTCCAGCAGTAGATACCGCCTGCCTTGCCGCCCTCGCTGTAGTTGGTGGAAACAGTAAGCTGACCTGCGTTGCCGCCTGCATCGTAAAGCTCGCTGAGATCCATGAAATAGCGCAGCTCCAGATCCTCGCATACTCTTGCAGGCCATGAGGTCTTGTTGTAGATCAGCGCCTTGATCTCGGTGAAGCCGTTGCCCTGAGCATTGGTGCGGTACTCGACATAAAGCTCCTCGCCCTTATCCTCAACAGCACCGAAATCCACCAGAGTCTGTCCGCCATACTTCGAATACATCCTTGCAAGAACGCCTGTGAAGCCTGCATTGTAGTCGCATGCGACCTCATTGCAGTTATAGTCCGAAACGGTGTCCGTGTATCCATCAGATGCATTCGGGCCGCCGACCAGTGCGCCATAAAGCGTATGACGGTGATAATTAGGCTCGTTCATATTGTCTGCCCAGCTGCCCTGCGCAGTGCGGTGATGCGGATGCTCGGGAGGATTCTCGCCAAAGCCCACCACATAGCTTCTGCCGCTGCTGCCGAGTGCATAATTTATCTGGCTCTCATAGAACTTTATGTAGGTATCCTTTTTGGAGGAGGGGCAGCCCTTCCAGTCGGAATAGACCGCCGCAATAAAAGCGGAAGTTGTGGCATAACGAAGGCTTCCCCAGTTATCTATCCACGCAAGTCCCTTTGGTGTGTAGGTGACTCTCTCACCGCCTGTGCCTGTAGTCCACCAATCGAGATTCTTCTCCACCTTATCCTTGTAGGTCTGCTTTTCTGTCAGCTTTGCAAGCATCGTGCAGGCACCGATGGATACGTCATCCCAGCACATCGTCCATTTGTAATCGCAGGAAGCATTCTGAACATATTTCTCAGCCTTGTCGAGATAGCTCCTGCTGTCTGTAGCAAGATACAGCCACACGCCTGCCCATGCAAGCTCGTCATAGAAGCCGCTCCACGAGTTGTAGAAACCATTTGCCGCAGTGTAGCCGCTGTCGCTCTTAGTACGCTCGGCGAAATCATACAGCTGCTTTGCGTGGGTAAGGCACTTCTTTGAGTAAGCGGGGTCGATATCCTCAAACACCACCGCACATGCCGCAAGAGAAGCCGCAGCCTCTCCCACAACAGCAGAGCCGGGACTGTTCACCGTCACCTTATAAGCAGGGCGATCCATCTGCATTACCTCTGCAGCGCCCCACCACGCATGATCCTTGTGTCCGTCTCCGACCTGATAATAATACACATCGTCCTCGGGATGGCATTTGATAAGGTAATCGTTCACCCACTTTATTGTTTCGAGAGCATATTCCAGCTGACCGCTCTCCTCATAGGCGTCCCTGTCCTCATATACAGACCACGCCAGCACAGATGCGGTATAAGCCATGGGCAGATTGAATTTAACATTGTCGCCTGCGTCATAAAGTCCGCCTGTAAGGTCAAGACCCACGTCTGCGCCATCCTTCATGCCTGAATCGCCACGCCAGTTTGTGCGGTCGTTAGCTTCGTCAAGATCACCCGAACGCTGCAGCTCATAGAACATCAGCGATTTCTGCAGTGCCTCGCCGTAGTTGAAATCACCTGTTCCCTTCCTGCCCTCATAGCCTCTGCCTGTTTCAGTGAGACCTGTAGTGTCCTCGGCAGGCTTTGACTGAGGCTTTGCCGCTGTGGTCGTTGTTGCAGCAGTGGTCTTAGCTGTGGTGGATGCAGTTGTTGCAGTAGTTGTTGCAGCGGTCGTAGCTGCGGAAGCATTCGTCTGCGCCGCAGAAGTCGAAATGGATGTTGTGCTTTCAGCGGGAGCAGTTGTGCTCTCACTCTGAGCAGCACTGCTCTCCTCGGGAGCAGCTGTACTGCCCTCTGTGCCGACCGTGGCGGCAGTGGTCGTACTTGCTCCGCCCGCTGCGGAAGTATCAGCATCTGCTGTCACCGAGGATGTCTGAGAAGGCTGTGTATCCTCCGACACAGAAGGAGCAGTATCGTCCGCACAGCCTGTCATAAGTATCACAGCCGCAAGCGCCGCTGCGGCAAATCTTTCACGCATCTTCATGGATATCCCTCCATTTCACAATATACTTATATAATACCGCAATACAGTGAGGTTGTCAAGATTTCATATTGACCAACGAACAAAAATGGTGTATAATTACTATACAACAACTGAAAGGACCGCAAAGCATGGGACTCAACTCCACCCCCTCGGCTAACCGCATACACATTGGCTTCTACGGAAGAAGAAACGCAGGAAAATCAAGCCTTGTCAATGCCATAACAGGGCAGGAGATATCGCTTGTATCAGATATAGCAGGCACCACCACAGACCCGGTATACAAAGCGATGGAGCTGCTGCCGCTGGGACCTGTGATGATAACAGATACCGCAGGCTTCGACGACGAAGGCGAACTTGGCGAGCTGCGTGTCAAAAAGACGCTGAACACGCTCAACAAAACGGATATCGCAGTGCTGGTGGTATCTGCACAGGACGGATTATCCGCCTATGACGAGAAGCTTATACAGCTTTTCAAGGACAAAAACACGCCTTATCTTATTGCATTCAACAAGACAGACATCGTATTACCTGAGAATATTCCCGAAAATGCAATAGCTGTAAGCGCAAAGAACAGCCACAGCATACATGAGCTTAAAGAGCGCATCGCACTACTCGCACTGCACAACGAAGAAAGACCGATCATCTCTGATAAGCTTTCTGCAGGAGATATGGTAGTTCTGGTCGTGCCGATCGACAAGTCCGCACCGAAGGGCAGGCTTATACTCCCCCAGCAGCAGACCATCCGTGATATCCTTGAAGCAGGTGCAATGTGCAGCGTCTGCCGTGATACCGAGCTTCCCGCAGCACTGGCGGCTCTCTCACACAAGCCTAAGATGGTGATAACGGACAGTCAGGCGTTCGGACGTGTGGCAAAGGATACTCCCGCCGATATTCCGCTGACATCATTCTCGATAATCATGGCACGCTATAAGGGATTTCTTGAACAGGCAGTGAAGGGCGCCGCCATGCTTGATAAGCTTCAGGACGGCGACAAGGTGCTGATATGCGAGGGCTGCTCCCACCACCGCCAGTGCGAGGACATAGGCACCGCAAAGATCCCTGCCTGGCTGAAGGAATACACGGGCAAGGAGCTTCAGCTAAGCTGGACAAGCGGAATGCAGTTCCCTGAGGAGCTTTCGGAATACGCCCTCATCATCCACTGCGGCGGATGTATGCTGACAGAGCGTGAGGTCTCCTACCGCATGAAATGCGCCGCCGATGCAGGAGTGCCTGTAACGAACTACGGCACCGCCATCGCAATGATGAAAGGCATACTGAAGCGCAGTCTGGAGCTTTTCCCTGAGCTTTATGAAATGATATGAACCATATTGATCTTTTCTTATGGAATTTACAAAGAGATATTGCAATAAACCGCAAATTATGCTAGAATATAAGAGTATTATTTTTCGGAAAGGAATTTTTAATTATGAATATTTTAGTTGTTGGCGGCGGTGGCCGTGAGCATGCCATCATCACCGCTCTTTCAAAGTCCGCAAAGGTGAATAAGCTGTATGCAGCACCCGGAAACGGCGGTATCTCAAAGCTGGCTGAGTGCTTCCCCGTAAAGGCTACCGATATCGACGGCATGCTGGAGCTGGCAAAGAAGCTGCAGCCTGATTATGTTTTCGTTGCCCCCGATGATCCCCTCGTTCTCGGCATGGTGGACAAGCTTAACGAAGCAGGCTTCAAGACCTTCGGTCCCCGTGCGAATGCCGCTATCCTTGAGGGCAGCAAGGTATTCTCCAAGGCACTGATGAAGAAGTACAACATCCCCACCGCCGGCTACGAGACATTTACCGAGGCTGACAAGGCTATCGAATACATCAAGGCTCAGAACAGCTATCCCGCAGTTATCAAGTGCGATGGTCTGGCACTGGGCAAGGGCGTTATCATCGCAAAGAACTTCGAGGAGGCTAAGGACGCTGTAAACTCCATGCTGCTGGACGGCAAGTTCGGCGCTTCGGGCAGCGAGATCGTTGTTGAGGAGTTCATGACAGGCCCCGAGGTAACTGTTCTGGCATTCACAGACGGCAAGACTGTAAAGCCGATGATCTCCTCCATGGATCACAAGCGTGCGTACGATAATGACGAGGGTCTCAACACAGGCGGTATGGGTACTATCGCTCCCAACCCCTGCTACACCGACGCTTTCAAGGCAGAGTGCATGGAGAAGATCTTCAAGCCCACTATCGCTGCAATGCAGGCTGAGGGTCGTCCCTTCAAGGGCTGCCTGTACTTCGGTCTGATGCTGACACCCAACGGCGCAAGAGTTATCGAGTACAACTGCCGCTTCGGCGATCCTGAGACTCAGGTAGTTCTTCCTCTGCTGGAAACAGACCTCGTTGACATCATCGAGGCTATCTGGGAAGAGAAGCTGGATGCACTGGATATCCAGTGGAGCGACAAGGCTTGCGCTTGCGTAGTTATGGCAAGCGGCGGCTATCCCGAGAAGTACGAGACAGGAAAGGTCATCACAGGTCTTGACGAGAACGGTCAGTCCGAGCTTGCTTATGTATACCACGCAGGCACAAAGCTTGAGGATGGCAAGTTCCTCACTGCAGGCGGACGTGTTCTGGGCGTAACTGCAACGGGCGAGTGCCTGAAGTGCGCTCTCACACAGGCTTACAAGGCAGTGGAGACCATCAGCTTCGAGAAGGCTCACTACAGAAAGGATATCGGTCAGAGAGCATTAAAGGGCTGCTGATACTTCTGAAATAACCATGACCGTACGGAGCGCTTCTGTGCGGTCATTTTATGTGTTGACTTACTATATAGACTTGAAAAACTCTGGGATGTGTGCTACAATTAGAAAAATAGTTTTTTCGGAGGAAAAATGGAATACTTCTGGTTTATACTGGCTGCTGCGCTGGCAGGTATAGGCACGGGACTTGCAGGACTTTCCGCCGCAACGGTCATGGTGCCGATACTTATCGTGATGTGTCCGTCGTTTTCTGGCGAAGCGGGAGCGTATCAGGCAACTGCAGTGGCGCTGGCGTCTGACGTGTTAGGCTCAGCGTTCACGGCGGGAATATATATAAAACACAAAAACATCGACCTCAAGCGTGGCTGGCTTACAATGGTGTGTATACTCACAATGTGTACCATCGGAAGCATAGTTGCATGGGCGGCAGGAAATGTGGTGCTGGGCAGCTTCACGCTGATACTCACATTCTGCATAGGCATACGCTTTCTTATCAAACCCGAGACAAAAAGCAGGGATATTGCGATAAATAACGGCAAGCTCACCCGAAAGGGCATAGCGTTTTCGCTATTCTTCGGATTGACAATCGGTTTTGGTTCCGGATTTATAGGCTCGGGCGGCGGCATGACGATGCTTGTTGTGTTCACAGCGCTCCTCGGCATGGAGCTAAAGCCTGCCGTAGGAACAAGCACCTTCATAATGACGTTTACGGCGCTTATCGCTTCCGTTTCTCACATGCTGATAAACCCTGCGATAGTCACCGAGCGCTGGGATGCGCTTATCATCTGCATAGTCACTGCAACACTGTTCTCTATCGTATCTGCGCAGTTCGCAAACAAGGTGAACAACCGCACCGTGGGACTTGTAACAGGCTTTGTACTTACAGTTCTCGGCGCAGTGATGATAGTTCTGAATTATCGTGAGTTCTTTATAGAAAGCGGTCTGCTGCTTGAAACAGTGATGTGCTTCGGTAAGTATCTGCTGTTCATCATCCCTGCGGCTGCTATACTGCTGACGGCAAAGCTCATCTTCAAGCCGCAGCGTGTGCTGTTCAGAAAGCTGCTGCACGGAGCGGCATTCCTCTCCCCTGTGGTGATGATGCTGCTTACGGATAACTGGCTTGCGGCGGCGCTGGCTCTGGTGCTGTTTGCTGCGATAGTCTATCCTGTGCTTGCTTTTGCTGAGCGCTTCAAGGGCTTCTCCGAGCTACTCACCGAAAAGAAGCAGGGCGAGATAAAAAAGAGCCTGCTCCTGATGTTCCTTTCTGCGGCAGGTATAGTGGCGGTGTTCTGGGGCATCTTCGGCGAGATGTACATAGCCTCTGCGGGAATCCTCATGTGGGGCTTCGGCGATGCAGCTGCGGCGCTTATCGGCAAGCGCTTCGGAAAGCACAAGACAGGCGTGAAGTTTGCAGACCCCGAAAAGACATGGGAAGGCACAGGCGCAATGTGTGCGGTATCCTTTATCGTGGGAGCGGCGGTGCTGCTCGTCATATCGGGTGCGCCTTGGTATTACTGCTTGGCGGCATCGGCGGTGACATCGGTATTCGGTGCGTATACCGAGCTTGTTTCAAAGGGCGGCAACGATACAGTGACAGTACCCGTTGTAAACTGTGCGGTGCTGCTCATACTGCATCTTATTTTCAGATAAAGCGACGGCGCTCTGATGGGGTTTCAGAGCGCCGTCTTTTATTTATGCAAGGGGGTAGATGGTGCCGTTTATCTCGATAGCGTCTATCTCGGAGATATCGAAGGCGGCTATGTTGCCGTTGTTATCTCTGTATCTGCAGCAGAAGGTGATGGTCGTTCCGCCAT
The DNA here is from genome assembly GCA_045532595.1 of Oscillospiraceae bacterium. Taxonomy (GTDB): domain Bacteria; phylum Bacillota; class Clostridia; order Oscillospirales; family Ruminococcaceae; genus CAG-115. The sequence continues at coordinate 27,250 of JAZSGG010000098.1, forward strand.
CCGCTGTGGTTACGTATACTACCGTAGGATCAGAATTGTCGTACAGAGTGCCGTTGAAGTCTGTCAGATAGGATTGCATCTTTCCTACCACCTCACCATCCTTAATAAGCCTGAAGATCTCATTGCCGATCAGCATGTTGATCTGAGCAGGCTCCTCAACTTTAAACGTGAGGGAAGCGCTTGCGCAGTTGAACTTGCTTTCGGTAACATAGGATCTGATGGGATCATCAGATCCGGGATTGAGGTCAAACGGCTGTTCGGTACCGCTTATAGTTCTGCTGACAAGCGAAGCTTCAGATGGTTCATACGAAAACTGAACCCAGACATTTATAGGCAGCAGCAAGGAATACTCGTTGGTATTGCTGTTATAGCACCGCACCTGATCGAAGGTCACAACTGCCTTTCCGAGCCTGGGATCGTAGTTTTTCATCAGATCGAAGTATACATCGAGATTGCCGTTATCATTAATGACGAATTCTATCGATTGTGAATCAATACCTGTCCATATATCCTGATATCCTGTTCCGAGAGCCATACCGTCCCACTGATTGGGCATGAGATAATTACTGCTGTCACTCATATCGGGCAGAGGATCAACAAATCCATCTGCAATCGGAGCGCCATCCTTTCGTGATATCTCGATACATCCGATTACCGTTCCGCTGTCGCTTATAACGGCTTTCAGCTCAGCATTGTAGTTTTCATCCGAAACCTCGGTGATAACACTATCCACGTTTGCAAGTATCTGTCCCGCTACTGTGTCATTCTCTGCCGAAATATGGCGTGAGAATATCTTATCAAAATCTATAAGTCCCGTTGCCGCTGCGGCTGTAACTCCCACGCCGAGGATGCACACCGCCGCACAGGCAGCCACCATCGGCTTTTTTATGCTGAATCGCTTTGTGTTATTCTTCATATTTTCCGCCTTTCTGAGAACATTTCCGATGATCTCATCGTCGCTCCGCACAGGAGTAACGCTGCCGAAAAACTCATTCACTCTATTTTTCATTCTCTTCCTCCTTTGAGAGCATTTCCCTTAGCTGTTTTCTTGCACGGGAGAGCCTTGTGGTCACCGCAGATACCGTCAGGCGGCACATCTTTGCAATCTCCTTGACGGAATAGCCTTCGTAGTAATACAGATATATCATGCTGCTCTGCTCAGGCTTCAGGCGTGAGAGATAATCTCCCATGCAGCTTATTTCGGGCGGCTCGGTGGGGATATCCGTCACAAGCTCGCTGCGCAGCCGCCTGCCGCTGGATTTCAGCAGATCCTTGCAGAGATTTATCGTCACCCTTATCAGCCATGCCTTGACGTTCTGCTCTGCCTCAAAGACGATATCCGAGCAGTACAGCTTCAGAAAAGTATCCTGCACGATGTCCTCGGCGTCCTCACGGTTGCGGACGTAGCTGTATGACAAACGGAACAGCGATGTGTGATATTTTCGGACATAGCCGCTGAGTTCATCTGCGTTCACTCGGTCACCTCCCTGTGTTTAAAAGCGCTTTCGTGTAATAGACGAATGATCGGTGGAAAATGTCACCGCTTTTTTACACTCGCTCTCAATATTAAAGAAATTTTCAATCGGTATGGACTTTTTTTGAAAAATGATATATAATACTTATGTGAATACTCTGCCGCTGTGTGCGGCATTATGAAAGGTGATACATACTATGGATATTTTAATGACCTGCGGTGCGATACAGAATCTGCTTGATTACGCCATCGACGCTGAGCTTATCACTAAGGATGATATCTGCGTTATCCGCAACCAGCTTATGGATGTTATGAGCATCTCCGACTGGCAGGATAACATCGGCTATGTGAATAAGTGCGATGTGGACGATATTCTCGACGATATGGTGCAGCTTGCCATCGACGGCGGACTTATCGCCGATACCGCAAACTCCCGTGACCTGTTCGATACAAAGATCATGGGCGTGCTTACTCCCCTGCCCCGTGAGATCATCGCAAATTTCCGCAATGACTACAAGACCTCTCCGAAGCTCGCTACCGATAAGTATTTCGATATCAGCTGCAAGCTAAACTACGTGCGTGCAGGCAGGATAGCTAAGGATCTCAAATGGACCTACGACTGCGACTACGGCACACTGGATATCACCGTAAACTGCTCTAAGCCCGAGAAGGATCCCCGTGATATCGCCGCTGCCAAAACAGCCGTTGCCACATCTTACCCTAAGTGCCTGCTCTGCGCTGAGAACGCAGGCTATGCAGGTCACGCAAGCCACCCTGCAAGACAGAATCTCCGCCCCATTCCCCTGAAGGTAAACGGCGAGGACTGGCAGATACAGTATTCCCCCTACGGCTACTATAACGAGCACTGCATCGTGTTCAACTCCGCACACGTTCCCATGAAGATAGACGATGCCGTGTTCCTGAAGCTGTTCGATATCATAAACTACCTGCCGCATTATTTCGTAGGCTCCAATGCAGATCTCCCCATAGTGGGCGGCTCCATACTCAGCCACGAGCATTTCCAGGGCGGAAATTACACCTTCGCCATGGCAAATGCAGAGATCGAAACACCTGTTGCCCTGCCGAACTTCCCGAAGGTAAAGGCAGGCATCGTAAAGTGGCCGATGTCCGTTATCAGAGTAGCTTCTGCGGATATGAAGGAGCTTGCAAAGTGCTGTGCGGATATCCTCGCAAAGTGGAGAGGATACTCCGATGAAGCGGCATTCATCTTTGCCGAAACAGACGGCACTCCCCACAACACCATCACCCCCATCGCAAGAAAGCGTGGGGATATGTATGAGTGCGATCTTGTGCTGAGAAACAACATCACCACAGACGAGCGTCCTCTCGGCGTATATCATCCCAATCCCTCTCTCCACCACATCAAGAAGGAGAATATCGGTCTGATCGAGGTAATGGGTCTGGCTGTTCTCCCCGCACGTCTGAAGCAGGAGATAGAGCTGCTGGCGGATACTCTCGTAAACAAGGGCGTAAGCGCAGTGCGTGAGGATGAGATCCTCGAAAAGCACGCAGACTGGGTAGAGGAATTTACCGCACGCCGTGAGATAACTCCCACAAACGTATACGATGTCATCCGTGACGAGATAGGCAAGGTATTCCTCGAAGTTCTTATGGATGCAGGCGTATACAAGCGCAATGAGGAAGGCGCAGCGGCATTCATGAGATTTATCGCAACACTGTAAAAAGCTAAGCTCCCGAGCATATCGGGAGCTTTTTTATTACATATATCTGTATTTCTTTCTCTTTGCAAAAAGGAAGATGAGCGTTACTATCGCCGCCACAGCCTCTGCGACCACCACAGATATCCATATGCCATCCACATCAAATATCAGCGGCAGCAGCATTACAGCCGCTATCTGGAACACAAGCGTTCTGAGGAACGAGATGAGCGCCGAGGTAAGTCCGTCGTTCAGCGCCGTAAAGAAGGCTGAGCCGTATATCGCAATGCCCGCAAACAGGAACGAGAAAGAATATATCCTGAAGCCTCTCAGCGTGAGTGCCATAAGCTCCTCATCATAGCCGACAAACAGGCTCGAAAGCGGAGTCGCAAGCACCTGTGCCAGCAGGAACATACACACCGAGAATATGCCGATGATGACCGCACTGCGCTTCAGCAGGTTTTTAAGCTCGGGATGATTCAGCGCACCGAAATGATACCCCACAACAGGCGCTGTTCCCACTGCATAACCGATAAACATCGAGATGAACACAAAATTCACATACATAAGCACGCCGTAAGCCGCAACGCCGTCTTCACCTGCGTACTTCATCAGTTGCGCATTGTACAGCATTCCCACGATAGACATGGAAATGTTGCTCATAAGCTCAGAAGATCCGTTTATTGTAGTCTTCAGCAGCACGCCGCCGTCGATATTCGTTTTTGTCAGGCGCAGCAGGCTGCTGTTTTTGCTTGCGAAATAAAACAACGGTGTAAGTCCGCCAACCGCCTGACTCAGTGCTGTGGCGGCAGCTGCTCCGACTACGCCCCACTCTAACACAGCCATGAACAGCCAGTCCAGCACCATGTTCGTTACGCCCGCCGCAACAGTCACCGTAAGGCCAAGCTGCGGCTTTTCGGCGGTTACAAAATATGTCTGGAACTCAAACTGCAGTATCAGTGCAGGAAGCGCCAGCAGAATGATACGTCCGTATATAACGCAGTATTCAAGCATCTCACCCTCTGCGCCAAGAAGCACCGCCACAGGCTCAATGAAGATGATGCCAAGCGCTGCTATCACGATACCAAGCGCAGCACCTGTGTACACAAGCAGCGAAAATATCCTGCGTGCCTTTGCGTTGTCGCCCTCGCCCATGGTCTTTGAAATGAGCGCACTGCCGCCCGTGCCAAGCATGAAGCCTACTGCGCCCAGCACCATCAGGAACGGCATGATGAAATTCACCGCCGCAAAGGGCGTCTTGCCGACGTAATTCGATACGAAAAAGCCGTCCACAACGCCGTAGATAGATGTAAACACCATCATAACGATGGATGGTATGGTAAATCGCATCAGCTTACTGTATGTGAAATGCTCTGAAAGCTGAATGTTCATGTATTCTCCTCCGCTTTGTTCTTATCTATATTTTTAGTCTTTTCCCTGAAGCTGTCAAGATACCGCTGCGTAAGGCGCAGATAAGTCTCCCGCTCCTGCTCGCTCCATTCGGAAAAGATATCATTCTCCGCTACCAGGACGAGCGCCACCGTGCGCTCCGCAAATTCCCTGCCGCTTTCGGTAAGGATGACCTGCTTTCTGCGTCCGCTGTAGGATTCAAGCCGCAGCGCACCATCTCTTTCAAGGCTGCGCAGTGCGGAATTTATCGTCTGCTTGCTGATGCCCGACATTCCGCATATCTCACTCAAAGGACAGCTGCCGCCGTTATCATATACAGTGTAGAGTATCATCATGGCGCTGTCTGTAACACCCAGCTTCAGAGCAGCTTCGTGATATGCGGCATCTATCTCCTTCATCAGATAGTTGAAGCGCCGTAGTGCCGATGTTGTTCTGCTCTCCATACAGTTCACCTCTTTTTACACAGACTTCTACTATTATAGTCCGATTTCGTACCAATGTCAATAGCTTTTTAAAAACATATTGACATATTTGAGTTTCGGGTGTAAAATATAATAGGTTAGAAAAGGCTAACTCAATCAGAAAGGTGACAGATATGAATTGTGAATGCGAAATAAGCTTTGAAAACCACGACCTTGTGGAATGCATAACCTCTGCCTTAGATGCCCGTGACCCGTATACCGGAGACCACTCCCGCAGGGTCAGCGATATGGCATGCTTTCTCTGCCGTAAGCTCGGCATGTCTGAGGACGATGTGCAGGAGATACACATAGCAGGCCATCTTCATGATATCGGTAAGATAGGCATCCCCGACAGGGTGCTGCTGAAGGAAGGCAGACTTGATGATGAGGAATGGCAGCTGATGAAAAAGCACCCTGAGATCGGCGCAGGTATAATGAGCAAGTCGGAGAACTTCACTCGCATAGCCGCTATCCTGCTGCATCACCATGAGCGCTGGGACGGCAAGGGCTATCCCTTCGGCGCAAAGGGTGACGAGATACCTCTCGGTGCAAGGATAATCGCCGTGTGCGACTCGATAGACGCTATGGCGTCAAAACGCTCCTACAGAAATGCTCTGCCAATGGACGCGGTGCGTGGCGAAATTGAAAAGAACATCGGCGTGATGTACGACCCTGAGATAGCGCAGCTTGCTCTCGATAACTGGGATGAGCTGACTGCCGACTACAAGCTCATGCACTTTGACTGATATCGTTCGCTTATACAGAACAACGCCCCGATATGGCTCGGGGCGTTTTGTATTATTCCATCACGATATCCGCAAACTCGCCGCTGCAGGCCTTTGCAAGATCATCGGGAGCAAGCTCCAGCTGTGTGCCGAGCTTTCCGCCGCTTACAATGATCTTATCAAAAAGCTGCGCTGTTTCATGGATGACGGTGCGGTACTGCTTCTTCATGCCGATAGGCGTACAGCCGCCTCGGATATAGCCTGTAACAGCATTGATATCCTTCACATGCACCATTTCAAGAGATTTCTCTCCAACTGCACGGGCAGCCTTCTTCATGTCCAGCTCCTTATCCACTGGCAGGGCGAAAACATAGTAGCTCTTGCTCTTTCCCACCAGCACCAGTGTTTTGAAGCTGCTGTCATAGCTCTGACCCAGCTTATCCGCAATATGAACACCGTCTATAAATTCCTCGCACTCGTAGAAGTTCACCTTGTAGGCGATCTTCAGCTTATCGAGAATGCGCATAGCGTTCGTCTTTATCTCTTTTTCCTTTGCCATAATGACCCCTTAACGCAAAAATTTCTCCCCGCCTGTGGCAGGGAGATCTTTTATCAGAATACGTAAACATCCTCGTCGGTGATAGCATCGAGATCGTCCAGATCCTCTTCCAGACACTCTGCAATATCCTTATTTCTCAGCAGGAGAAATGCGACCAGACCTGCAGCCAGTGCAGCGATGGAAATGATACCTGCGATGATAGCAAACTTCTTGGACATAATGATTACCTCCGTACATAGAATTTTCTTACAATAACATTGTACCACGAATAAAACGAAAAATCAAGAGGTTTCGTCAAATAAGTATACCATCAAGATGATCGCATTCATGCTGGATTATCTGCGCCGTGAATCCGCTGTATTTCCTGCGGCACTTCTTCAGCTTCATATCGAGATACTCCACCTCGATGCTCTCATGCCGTGTGACAGGCTTTGTTCCCGTGTGGGAAAGACAGCCCTCCTCGGTGTCGTAGGTCTTTGGCGAGCGCCATTTTATATCGGGATCCAGCATTACGGTATAACGCATTCCGTCCTGAAACACGATGATGCGCTTCAGCACGCCGATCATATTCGCCGCCATGCCGACACATTCATGGGAATGCGCAGCCACGGTATCCAGCAGATCCTGCGCAACGGGAAGATCCTCCGCCGTTGCAGGCGCCGACTTCATTGAAAGCAGGAAATTATCCTTGCATATCGATCTGACCATGATATTCTCCTTGTAAATATGATGCCACCGCTCGGTTAAGACCTAGAGCAATGCGCAGAGGCAAGGAAACAGGCGTTCGGCTATACTCAATGTATGCCGAATGCCTGTTGATGCCGCATCTGCGCATTTATCGCTCCTCAGCTAAGACCGAGAGAAATGCGCAGAGGCAAGGAAACGGACGTTCGGCTATACTCAATGTATGCCGAATGCCTGTTGACGCAGCATCTGCGCATTTATCGAAGGTCTTATATTGTGGCT
>JAZSGG010000029.1:0-5724 GCA_045532595.1 Oscillospiraceae bacterium
CGCAGCCGTTTTAAAATCTGTCGGCGTTAGCCGACACATTCATTCCTCATTCCTCACTCCTCATTCCTAATTAATTTGAAACGCTCCGCGTTTCAAATTCCAATTTATGAGGTACATACAATGAATGAACAAATAAAAGCACACCTTGAAAAATATCCACAGGAAATTGCAGATATGTTTGTGGCGTTGCGTAAACTGATTTTGGATAGCGTATCTGTTGATGTAGAAGAAACAATGTGGGCAAAGCTGCCGAGCTATTATAACGGTGACAAGGTTGTACGGCTGATACCCTTTAAAGACCATATAAACGTTGAGGCGAATGCGATTATTCAGCACAAGGACGTGCTTTCCGATTACAAAATTACTCCAAAGGGAATGCTGCAGGTTTATGTGAAGCAGGAGCTTCCAGCCGATGTGCTGAAAACAATATTCGCTGAAACTTTTGGATAAAAAAGGATGACTGCTGAATAGGATACATAGAACAAAAGAGGGTGAAAATATGAATTTCAAAGCATACAGATACATAGCTAAAATGAGAATACAGACAATGATGGCATACCGTGTGGATACATGGACATTTATGATAATGCAGTGCCTGATGATGGTTGCGGTAGGCTTTTTCTGGCGTGCCGTTTACGGAGATACAGACAGCTCTCACGGCGTCACTGGAGATATGATGATAACCTATACGGTTGTTTCAATGCTTATGAATTCGCTTTATTATATGGGCGTTGAGGACAAGATTGCAGATGCTGTAAAATCGGGAAGTATTGCAACGGATATGATAAAGCCGATAAACCTGTTCTCCATGTACTTTGCGGAGGATATGGGAAATATCATTTTCAATTTTATATTCAGCACTGTTCCGATGTTTATCGTGGCACTGGTGATATTCGGTCTGCCTGTGCCTGCATCGGGACTGCATTTTCTGCTGTTCTTTTTAAGCTTCGTACTCGGCTACGGAATAAACTGGCTGTTCTCGGCGGTGTTTGCTATGCTGTCATTTACAGCAATAGATTTAGGACCTGTATTTTCTATAAAATATCATTTTGTAAATATGCTTTCGGGTGCGATGATACCGCTCTGGTTTTTCCCCGAATGGCTCAGAAATGCGATGTACTGCCTGCCCTTTGTGTATATGTATCAGGAGCCATTAAGCATCTACATCGGAAAATACACGCCTGCGGAATGTCTTATAAAGCTTGGTATCCAGCTTGCGTGGCTTATCGGACTTGCGGTGATATTCATGTTTGCACAGAAGCGTGCGACCAGCCGCGTTCTGGTACAGGGAGGCTGATATGATGAAGAAGTTAAGACATTATCTGTCCGTTGCGGCACTTTCCTTCAGATTGTCGTTTCAGACCTGCATGGAATATCCCGCCGCATTTATCGGCTGGCTGATATCCAATCCCATACAGTTTCTTGTGGGATTTTCCACGATAAAATTCGTTGTTGAGGAGTTCGACACCCTCGCAGACTGGAATTTCAAGGAGCTTGCATTTCTTTACGGAATGTCTGTGCTGACTCATGGCTTATCTGTAATTTTCTTTACGAAAACCTGGTTTATGGGCTGGGAGATAGTCCACGGTGAGCTTGACAGAATGAGACTTCGTCCCATGAATACGCTGTTTCAGTATCTTGCGGCAGACCTTAATTTCTACGGTATCACCGACCTTGTTCCAGGAGTGATACTGTTTGTTTACGGCTGTATTTCGGTGGATTTTCAGTGGACATTTTCGAATACCGTGTGCATGATATGCGCAATAGCAGGCGGAACACTGCTCCGTGGTGCAATCTACCTTGCTTTCGGTTCAACGACCTTCTGGACGAAAAGTCCGCTCCACATCTCGGGCTTTTTCCAGGAGCTGTTTAATCGCACGAATATGTATCCGCTGTCGATGTACCCGAGGGGCGTGCAGTTTGTATTTACATTCATCATGCCGATGAGCTGGGTAGCGTTCTATCCCGCCTCGGAGTTCATGGGAAAGAACTCCATGCTGACCCTGCCGTACGGTATATCGCTCATAACACTGGGACTTGGCGTTGTGCTGTTCGTTGTCGCCTGCAAAATATTCAACGCAGGCTTCGCTCAGTATGAGAGTGCGGGTTCGTAAGGCGATCTATGCGATCTTAGTGTGGTATTGCCTTGATTTTTGAAAGGAAGTATTCAATGCCTGTTATAGAAGTAAGGAATTTAAAAAAGAAATTCAGGACCGTAAAAAAGCAGAAGGGCTTAAAGGGTGCCATAAAAGGTCTTTTCAAGCCTGAAAGAAAAATTGTTACCGCCGTTGACGATGTAAGCTTTTCCATCGAACAGGGCGAGATCGTCGGCTACATAGGTCCGAACGGTGCAGGTAAGAGCACCACTGTAAAAATGATGTCGGGAATACTCCGCCCCACCTCGGGCGAGATACTCATAAACGGCATTTCACCCGTAAAGGACAGAAAAGCGGTGGTAAAGCACCTTGGCGTTGTTTTCGGGCAGAGGACACAGCTTTACTGGGACTTAAGGCTCGGAGAGAGCTTCGAGCTTCTCAAGCGTATCTACGATGTTCCCGATGATGTCTACAATGAAAATATGAAGATGATGGATGAGATACTCGACCTTAAAAGCATAGTCGATACTCCTGTCCGTCAGCTCTCGCTCGGACAGCGCATGAGGGGCGACCTTGCGGCGGCGATGCTCCATTCCCCCGATATCCTGTTCCTTGACGAGCCGACCATCGGTCTTGACGTGGACGCAAAGCACGCTATCAGAAAGTTCATAAAACAGATAAACGAGACACGAAAGACTACGATCATACTCACAACGCACGATCTTGGTGACATTCAGGAGCTTTGCAAGCGTATCATCATAATCAACAAGGGCGTAGTCATCGAGGACGGCTCGCTTGACGAGATAGCCGACCGCATCGCACCCTACCGTCAGCTTGTTATCGATTTTTATTCCGAGCAGAACATCACTCACCCCAAGGCTGAAATAATCAAGACCGAGGGCGCAAGGACGGTCTACCGCTTTATGAAAAGCGACGTCACCGCCGCAAAGCTTATCGAGGATATAGGCAAGCAGGCGAAGATAAAGGATATTCGCCTTGAAGAGGCAAATATCGACGATATAATCAGGGTCGCTTATGGCGGAACGGTCAACGATTAATAGGAGTTGAATAATATGAAAGCAGTAAATCTACTCGACGAGGTCAATGCGGTTGAAAAGCTATATGTTTATGAAAAGATAGGTCGCCTTAACGGAAATGTGCTGAGCGTGGTGAATGTGGAGAACAGAACGCTTGACTTCCACGTTCACGAAAATTCGGACGAGCTTTTCTATGTAATTGAGGGCGAGTTTAAGCTCGAAACAGAGGAGGGGCTTATTCCTGTAAAAAGCGGCGAGTTTGTCATCGTTCCCAAGGGCACGAAGCACCGCCCTGTTGTTACAACGCTTGCAAAGTTTCTGATGATCGAGATGGACGGAACGCTTAACAAGGAAAACAGCGGAGATCTGTACGAGGATTGAGGCTATAAGCTGACTTATTTCAGGAGGTCGTGAGTATGGCACAGATGACACCCGAGCGTGCTGTTGACAATACAATAGCTTCCGCAAAAATGGAGGGTTTTGAGGTCTCAGAGGAGCATAGAGAGCTTATTATGAAGCTGATGTCAGGTGAGATCACTACTGACGATGCATTTGAGGTGTTAAAGAAAAAGTATGAATAAACAACATCGGCGGTGAGCATTCTCCGCCGATTTTCTGTTGCATAAGCAGGGAAGTTGTGGTATAATAAATTTGCCTTATACCAAAAGCGTCGCTTTTGCGGCAAATTTATTGAACGGCTGACCTTGCCGTTTTCAACGGCACTGCTACCGCAGCCTGCAAACACTTCGTGTTTGCGGTCATGGTATACTGTACAAGAGAAGATCACTTTCTGACAGAAAAGGGGCGATAGAATGAAAACAGCACTAATCGTGATCGATATGCAGAACGACTATCTCTATGAGAAAAGAAAAGCAAAGTTCGCCTACAACACCGCTGAGCTGACCGCCGCAGTAAATGAGCTTATACATCAGTACGATGAAAACGGCAGTGATGTCATATACATCCGCCACATAATACAGAACCTGCCTACCAACCGCCTGCTCTTTGGCTTTTCCATTGCGGGAACTGAGGGTGCTGAGCTTTTCGGCGGACTGGATATAGTGTCGGAATACTGCTTTGACAAGCTTGTCGGTGACGCTCTTTCCAACAAAAAGCTGCGTGAGCTTATACAGCAAAAGGGCTACGAGGTGCTGCATCTCTGCGGTCTGGACGAATGCGGCTGTGTGACTTCGACAGCACTCGGAGCGGCAAAGCGAGGAATCAAAGCGGAGATAATCCGCAAGGGAACAGCCACGGTCTACCCCAAAAAGGTGGCTAAAGTCCGCAAAAAGCTGGATAAAGCAGGCGTCAAGTACATATAGGATATCGACAGAAAAGAGGAATTGACATGACACATACACAAAAGGCTGAACAGTATTTCAGCGACAAATTCCACTGCTCGCAGGCGGTGCTTGCGAGTTTCGCAGATGAGTTAGGCATAACCGAGGAGCAGGCTCTGAAGCTCGGCGCTTGCTTCGGCAGCGGCATGAGAAAGGGCGGAATAATGTGGGTCGCAGAGTGAACGCAGGCGTTCACTCTGCGACCGATGTTCATCCTCGCCGACGGAGGGTCGGCGTTTTCCTTCGGAAAAACGGACGAACCAAAGCGGTGCTTGCACAGGCGCATTGATGGTGCTGGGACTTAAATACGGTCACTGCGTAAAGGGCGACACCGAGAGCAAGCAGCGTGCCGATCTCGTGAACGACCGCTTCCTTGAGGAGTTCGCAAAGCGCAACGGCTCGTACATCTGCAACGACCTGCTCGGCTGTGATGTCCGCACGATGGAGGGCGTGAATTATGCCCTCGAAAACCGCCTGTTCACCGAGTTCTGCCCTAAGATGGTGCGGTCTGCTGTCGAGGTCGTGGAGGACATTATAAAGGAGATGGAGAAATGAGCCTGATAAAAGGACTTCATCACATATCAATGAAGACCTGCAACGACGAGGAATACCGCCGTGCAAGGAGCTTTTATGTTGACCTGCTGGGGCTTCGCATAGTCAAGGAGTGCGAGGCTTGCCTGCTGCTCGATACGGGCAGCGGAATCGTTGAGATCTTCCGCAACGGCGTTGAGCCGTTACCACAGGGTGTGCTTCGTCACCTCGCTTTCGTTGTTGATGATGTAGCAGCTTGTACTGATTTAGTCGAACAGGCAGGCTATGAGGTGTTTATTCAGCCGAAGTCGGTGAACATCGGCGGTGATGAGAGCTTCCCTGCGGAGGTGGCGTTCTGCAAAGGACCTCTCGGCGAGGAGATAGAGTTTTTCTGTCAGAAATGGAATTGTGAATAAAACACATCGGCGGAGTGAATATCTCCGCCGATATTTGCTTTCCTATTGACAAATCCGCCCGTATGCAGTATAATAACTAAGTCCCAAATGGGACTGTGGAGGGCAACTATGAACAGAAAAACTCATCAGCTTCTGAACGATGTTGACCGTGCGATAATAAAATTCCGTGGGGTGTATTCCGCATGGTCTAAGAAGCATGGCATCAGCTACAACGAAATGCTTGTATTATATTCTATCCGTGACAACGGCTACTGCACGCAGAAAATGATATGCGACAGCTATCTTATCCCGAAGCAGACCATCA
>JAZSGG010000009.1:0-10456 GCA_045532595.1 Oscillospiraceae bacterium
TCACAGAACGACATGGCTACGATCCGACTTTGCAGTCTTAACCATCTTGCTGTCCTCGGGAACGAACTTTGTCTTCATTGCCACATCGCCGAGGGGATTTTCAGTGATCTTTCCATCCACCATGGCAACTGTGTAGCCGAACTTCTCCTTCTTCAGCAGCTCAGCAGCGTGGGCGCCGAACTGTGTCGCAAGGATGCGGTCGTATGCGGAGGGGCTTCCGCCTCTGAGGATGTGTCCGGGAACGACTGTTCTTGTCTCAAGACCTGTCATCTCCTGAATGCTCTTTGCGATGCGTGCCGTAGCGGTGGTCTCGCCACGCTCTGCACGGAGTCTTGCACGCTCCTTCTTCTTGAGCTTTGCCTCCTCCTTGTCGAAGCAGCCCTCTGCCACAGCGAGGATAGAGAAATCCTTGCCTGCGTCTGCACGCTTCTGGCAGGCGTCTGCCACCTTTTCGATGTCATAGGGGATCTCGGGCAGCAGGATTATGTCAGCGCCGCCTGCAAGACCGCTGTAAAGGGTGAGCCAGCCAGCCTTGTTGCCCATGATCTCGATCACCATTATGCGGCTGTGGGAGTTTGCTGTTGTATGGATGCGGTCGATGACCTCAGTACCGATATCAACGGCGGAGTGGAAGCCGAAGGTAACATCCGTGCCGAAGATATCGTTGTCGATAGTCTTAGGCAGACCGATAACGTTCAGCCCCTCCTCAGAGAGCATATTCGCAGTCTTGTGAGTACCGTTGCCGCCGAGGGTGAACAGACAGTCCAGCTTCAGATCCTTGTAGGTCTGCTTCATCTGCTTGACCTTGTCCACGTTGTCATCCTCGATTATCTGCATCTTCTTGAAGGGCGTACGCTTTGTGCCGAGGATAGTGCCGCCCTGAGTGAGTATACCCGAGAAATCGGATGGCTCCATTGTCTTGTAAACGCCGTGGATAAGTCCGTGATAGCCGTCGTTAATGCCGATTATCTCCACCTTATCCGAGCCGAAGGCTTCATACGTTGCCTTTGCAACGCCTCTTATCGTCGCATTGAGACCGGGGCAGTCGCCGCCGCTTGTAAGAATGCCTATTTTAAGTTTTCCCATATCGTATACCTCCTGATATAAAAGCAGTATGAAGCTGCATACTGCAAAAGTCCGTTATTTTCTGAGCTTTCTGCGCACATCCTGACCGATGAACACAAGCGTCTCGAAGCTGATTATGCGTGAGCATATCCTGTCCTGATAGCGCTGACGCAGTTCGTTCACACTGAGGTTTGAACTTATTATCATCGGAAGTCCTCTGCTTATGCGTGAATTTATCAGCTCATACAGCAGGGAAGTGTACACAGGCTTTTCGTTCTCTGCGCCGAGATCGTCAAGTACAAGCAGATCGCAGCGGGTGAGTGAAGCCATCGTATCGGTATCCGCCCTGCCGAAATATTCTCTTTCAAGCTGTCGCAGCAATTCAGGCGTGGAGCCGTATATTACATTGTAGCCTTTATGGATCACAGCGTCTGCGATGGCGAGGGAAAGATGTGTCTTTCCGAGACCCGTGCAGCCGCTCATATAAATGCTGTCGCTGTCGGTGGTGAAATCCTTTGCGTAGTCCATGCAGTATGCGAGATTTCTGCGCATCACCTCACGGGGACTGATGCCCATGTTCTTGTCCGCCTCATCGGAGTAATATCCGAGATCGAAGCTTGCAAACGACGAGAGCTTCAGCGGAGAAACATCGTTCATTTCCTCGGCTGCGGCATTCAGCATCAGCTTGTTGAAGCATTCGCACCACTTGTTGTCTGCGATTCCCTTGTCCTGACAAACGGGGCAGGTGTATATAGGCTGCAGATAATCCGCAGGATATCCCGCTTCGGTAAGCAGCTCCTTCATGCGCTGCTGCAGAGCGAGGTTGCCCTCCTCCAGCTGCTTCAGATGAACGGGAGCCTCATCGCCGCCTGCGCCGAGCATCAGGGCAATAAGCTTGCCCGAGGTCTCCGCAAGCATGCGCTCGTATTCCGCATACTGCGGCAGCTTGTCGCATATCTCACGGTGACGGTGCTGCAGCAGGGAAGAGTTATAGGTGCGGCGCTGCTCCAGCTTGTTCATTGCAATATCGAAATGTTTTTCGTTTATATTCATCGTGTTTGTTCCTTAACTGCGGTATTTTTTCAGCACATCCTGCATAACATCGTCCATGTCGATGGATGTGTTCTCGGCCTTTGTGTTTGTTTTGCGGCTGCTGCGGCGTGCCTCAGCCTCAGCCTGCACTGCCTCCTTTGAGGAGATACCTGCGGCGTGCCAGTTTTCGAGTATCTTGTTTGTGTAGTTGAAGCTCATTCCGCCTGTGTTATCGAGGGTCATGTCATAGGCGAGCATTATCATATCGGTGCTGAAGCCCCATTCCTCCGACCAAACCTTGATAAACGCCAGCTGCTTTGCAGAGAACTTCGTTTTCAGCTCCATAGCAGTGCGGAGCTTTTCTTCTGTTGCGAAGCGGCGTTCAAGCTTTGCAAGCAGCTCATCCGCCTGCGACATCGTGTTGATGCCGTCGTCAGACCAGCTCTGTGCCACTGACTGAATGTAACCCGTTGATGTCTTGCCTATTCTGAAGCAGTATTTCAGCAGCATTGCGGATACCTCCGCAGGCAGACCGTAATGATCGACAAGTAACAGGATAGTCCTGCTCTCGGGCTGCTTCAGCAGTCTGCCGTATAGCGCCTGTGCTTCGTTGAAAAGATACTTGATCGCATTATCGGAGTTTATGCGGTTGGCGATATCCGCAGCGGTGTAGATGGCGGCTGTAGTCTCGTTCACATTCCTTGCAGATGTGGCAGCAGGCTTTGCAGCGACCTCCTGCATTTCGGGCAGCTCCTCCTGCAGAGGCGACTGCTCAGGCGCAGCGGACATGGTAACGTTTGCGGAGTTATCGTAGTGTATCAGACCTCTCTGCACCCAGAAGAGCGCAGCGTCCTCAAGCTCCCCCTCTCTGCGGAAGCCGAGAGCCTCTCTCAGCTCCTCATCGGAAAAGGACTTGCCCCCGTGGCGGAGCAGAAACAGCAGCAGCTTCAGCGAGCCGCCGCCTGCAAGCTTTATGTATTTATCAACAACGCTGGACGGCACGGCAAAAACGCTGTTCCATGCGCCTGCGTTAAGGGAGTATCTCATTTTATCACCTGTATCTTAAATATATTACTACATATATGATATCACAAAACGGCATTTTTTGCAATAGAGAAACAAGCCGTGTAAACGGTGCCACAAATAAAAATTTTCCTGCGGTACTTGAAATAATTAACGTTATGAGGTAAAATGGTATCAATGAGTTAAATTCAATGAGGAGTTAGGAGTGAGGAGTGAGCGCATTGACGGCGTAGCCGTCCACGCTACGTTCGTTCTGCGAACGAACGCCCAAACAGGCGAACGCCGACAGATTTTAAAACGGCTACGCCGTAACGTTGCTCTAAACCGCTGTCTGAACGCACTTTACAATCAATCAGCACATTGAAATCAGCGGCGAAGCCGCACATACACTCCTAACTCCTCACTCCTAACTGAATTTGAAACGCCCTGCGTTTCAAATTCCGATTTATATGCTGAAAGGAAAAAACATTATGATCTACACCGAAAACAACCGCCTGATAATCAAAAACGGCAATTCGCAGGTCTGGATAGAGCCGTGGGGCGAAAGCTCCCTGCGTGTCCGCATGACCGCCGAGCCGAAGATGGACGAACACGACTGGGCATTGTGCGAGCCTGTTAAATGGTGCGTACCCTCCTTCCGTGAGGAGACCGTAGACACCACCGACCCATGGTACAAGGGCGAGGAATACGCTCACTATCACTCCACAGGCACCAATCACTACATAACCAACGGCAAGATTACCGCAAAGGTGGACTACGAGGGCAGAATAAGCTTCTACAATCAGCGTGGCGAGCTTCTCACCGAGGAATACTGGCGTGACCGCAACCGCATCAACCGCTACTGTGTTCCGCTTCGTGTCGTTGCAAGGGAGCTGAAATGCCGTCAGGGCGGCACCGATTACGAGCTTACAGCACGCTTCGAAGCTTTCGATGATGAGAAGATATTCGGCATGGGTCAGTATCAGGAAAAGCACCTTGATAAGAAGGGCGCAGTGCTGGAGCTTGCACACCGTAATTCTCAGGCGAGCGTTCCGTTCATGATATCCAGCAGAGGATACGGCTTCCTCTGGAACAACCCCGCCATCGGCACCGCAACCTTCGGCACAAACAAGACCGAGTGGTATGCAAAGTCCACACAGAAGCTGGATTACTTCATCACCGCAGGTGACACGCCCGCAGAGATCGAGAAGAACTACACCGCCGCTGTCGGCAGAGCGCCCAGAATGCCCGAGTACGGTCTCGGTTACTGGCAGTGCAAGCTGCGCTACCGCACACAGGACGAGATACTCGCCGTTGCGAGAGAGCATAAGCGCCGTGGTCTGCCTATGGACGCCATCGTTGTGGACTTCTTCCACTGGACACGTCAGGGCGATTTCAAGTTCGAGCCGCGCGACTGGCCCGACCCCGATGCAATGGTAAAGGAGCTTAAAGAACTCGGTATTGAGACAGTAGTTTCCGTATGGCCCACCATCGATGAAAAGAGCGAGAACTTCGGCGAGATGGCAGGCAACGGCTACCTCGTTTCCGCTGACCGTGGAAACGGACTGCACATGACATGGATGGGCAACACCGTTTTCTATGATGCAACTCACCCCGGTGCGCAGAAATTCGTCTGGGAAAAGTGCCGCGAAAACTATTACACAAAGGGCATCCGTACCTTCTGGCTGGACGAAGCCGAGCCTGAGTACGGCCCCTATGATTTCGATAACTACCGCTACTACGCAGGCACCGCGCTGCAGTGCACCAACATCTATCCGCTGATGTATGCGAAAGGCTTCTATGACGGACTGAAAGCAGAGGGCGAAAAGGAAGTGCTCAGTCTTGTTCGCTGTGCATGGGCAGGCAGCCAGAAATACGGCGTGCTTACATGGTCGGGCGATATCCATTCCTCGTTCCGCTCCATGCGTGAGCAGCTTCAGGCAGGACTCAATATGTGCGTTGCAGGTATCCCATGGTGGACGAGCGATATCGGCGGCTTCCTCGGCGGTGATATCCGTGACGAGAAGTTCCGTGAGCTGCTGGTGCGCTGGTTCCAGTGGGGAGCATTCTGCCCCGTATTCCGTATGCACGGCGAGAGAAGCCCGTGGTACGAGCGTGAGCAGGAGTTCATCGACGGCGTTCGTCAGCTCACATCAGGTCAGGACAACGAAGTATGGAGCTTCGGCGAGGATAACTACGAGATACTGAAGAAGTACCTCTTTATAAGAGAGCGCCTGCGCCCCTACATCCGTGAGGTTATGGACGAGTGTTCCGCAAGCGGCATGCCCGTAATGCGTCCGCTGTTCTTCGATTTCAGCGAGGACAAGGCGGCATGGAGCATCGAGGATGAATATATGTTCGGCCCTGATATCCTTGTCGCACCCGTTATGGAGGAGGGCGCAAGAGAGCGCACAGTATATCTCCCCGCAGGAGCAAAATGGACAGACGCCTATACAAAGCAGACCTACGACGGCGGCCAGACCGTAACAGTCCCCGCCCCCATTGATATCATCCCCGTATTCACAAGAGGGGAGAAGCAGTACGATATTTATTAAGACAACAAGACCCCTGCATAAGGCGAATAGAATAATAGAAGTATTACAAAGCTACTTTTGATATTGTGTCAAAAGTAGCTTTGTGTTGTTTGTGGTATTGACTTTATGTGGACACTTTGTTATAATTAACCCAATGATAAATCGGAAGTTTGTGGAGATATTTATGAGTCGAAATAAAGCAATTGCTCTTTATTTGATAGGAACTTTAGGGCAAATATGGATGATATGTATTATAGTTTTTATGTTGCGTAATATTGGAGTGGTTGTAGATTATACGACACCTGTTGGAATGCTCGCTATTGGAATTGGTGGGGTTTCATCTGCACTATGGGGAACTATTATCGCAGTTAAGTACAAAAAATATGGTATAAAGAAGGTACTGAAAGATTTTTTTGGTGTTAGGCAAAAATATAGCAGTTATTTATTGGTGATATTGTTCTTGTGCTTGAATTTTTGCTATGCTGCATTTAATGGAGAATTAGTGTTAAATGCGTGGTATATTCCTATTATCTTATTTTTTAAAGCAATCATATTTGGTGGGATTGAAGAATTAGGATGGAGATATGTTTTTCAACCAGTTTTGCAGGAACGTTGTGATTATATCACTTCAACGATAATTACTTTTGTTGCATGGGGAATATGGCATTTTTCTTATTTCTACATTGAAGGAACATTGCTACAAGTACAGGCGTTTGAATTTTTACTTGGATTGTTGACAAATTGCTTTATTTTATCGGCTTTATTTATAAAGACAAAGAGTTTGTGGGTATGTGTGATGACACATTCCTTAATTAATGTTTTCTCACAGTTAGCAATAGGTGGTAATCAGTATGTATCATATGTTTGCAAAATAATTATTATTGTAATAGCTGTTGCTCTTTCAAGTAGAGAACAAAATAAAAAAAGAAACGGATGTGTCAGTTCTTGAGAGAGCGACAACTTCCGGCTTATCGGAGTGTCAGATTCCAATTTATCCGTGAGATTTTAAAATAACCCGTGAAGAATTTCTTCACGGGTTATGCTTCTTTATGACTATCGGACATATCCTGCGGGGGTCAGCTTTTATATCTGAGAAACAAAAGATCCTGCGACTGACTCATCGCAGGATCCGTATATTCAATTGTGAACTCGATATTACATCGGACTGTACCTCACATAAAATTTGTTGTGGAACCAAACTCTATGAGTACATGGGACTCATCCTTTCGCAGTTTTTCTTGACCTCATGTTGATATAACCGTACATGTTGGAACCACCTGCTTTCGTAGGGTGTTATATGTGAACGCATATAGCGGTTAACCGGCACCGTCGTAAGACTCTGCCATGCGGTCATCTGCGTGCCGCCTGCTGCGGAAAGCCCTTATTATTGAGTATAAACACTCGGTCGGGCAGCTGCTGCACCTGTAGGGGAGAACCCTGTGCAGTCCGTTCGCCGCAAATCACTTGACTTTCAGCTCTCGGTACGAGCCGCAGATGTTAAGTAGTGCTTTGGCTCAGTTGTTTCCATCGGACCCGCTCCTTTCTGATAAGATTAAGTCGAGTAGTGTGGTGTCATTCCATTGGACTATCCTTTCTGAAGTAAGCCTTTAGGATCATTCAGCTTTCCATTGGAGTGTACCCCTTTCGTAAAGATCGGCGGGATCATTAGTAAGCTCCCTCACTTTTCTATGTCCCTTTCCTTGATATTATAATATCATATTTATTGTGCAAAGTCAATAGATATTTTCAACTTTATTGTTGATGATTTATCTAATATTTCGTCGACAGAATTGTACAAAACCATGATATTTTGCTTCAAAAGGCGCTTTGCGGCAAATTTCTTCATTTTTCATATTGACAATATCGCCACAGTAGTGTAAAATAAATATATAGCGTGCGTTAAAAATGCACATGATGAAAGGAATAATGACATGAGTGAAGATATGAACAACACATACCTCGACGAAGAGGAAGGCATCATCGAGCTTGAGGATGAGGATGGCAACGTCACCCGCTTCGAGTTTATCGACGCTATGGAATATGAGGGCACAACATATTATGCACTGGTTCCTGAGTCTGACGATGATGAAGCAGCAGATCAGTTCGTAGTTCTGAAGGAGCAGGAGATCGACGGCGAGTCCATGCTGGCTACCGTTGACAGCGACGAGGAATATTCCATGATCGGCGAGCTTTTCCTGCAGCGCTTTGCAAATCTCGCAGGCTACGACGATGAAGAGGACGAAGAAGAGGAATGATATTCCTCGGATAATATGATCCCGTGAGGATATATTAATATCGTTCCACTGAAAAGTGAACTTACTGCCTTGACACGTTTAAGGTGTGTCGATATAATCCAACGTGTTTTAAAAGGGATTTCGACTCTGGCGGCTGATTGCAGACCTCCCGTACTGCGGATGATAGGGAGCGTGAAACCGAAAGGCGATCTTACCCACCCTGCTTTATTGCGGGTTTTATAGCATGCCCACGGCAAGGCGGTTATATTTGAGAAAGAAAGAGGGAGTTTTGCTCCCTCTTTTTGTTATTGTTTCTATTCAGAAGGTGTTTGATAAATTTGAACTTAACTTTTGTCACCCTTGAATAGTTATAGAATTATTCTTTGATCAAATAATCAGTCATATAAAATGGTAAACGGCATTTATGTCTGGTTTTTCTCAAAGTTTGCTATTATCTCCATATCTTCGCTGAGTCGGAGAGTGATTTCTGATTTTTGCTCAGTAACATCTCCGCTCCAGCCGACAAAAACATAGCCTTCCGTCGGAACAGCAGTCAAGGTTATCTCATATTCAGAGAAATATTTGCCCTGCCATAAATCATCGCCGAGTTCGGGAGTAACGGTGTTTACGCTTACTGTTCCACCCTCATGATCATTTGCACCGAGACTGATGCTGTGTGCTTCGTCCAGACCGTAGCAATCACTGAGCATAACCACAGAGTAGTCATATCTGCCATTGATGAATTGCCTGATATTATCAAGTTCATACTCAAAGCGCTGTTCCATCTCATCATCAGTCATTTGAGTAACCCATCTGGGGCCGTTGCGTCTGTACTGCTCAGCTATATAAGGAGCAATTACACTTTTCATCTCTTCAAGAGTTTTGAGTGCGTCCTCTGAACGGAAATATGTATTACGAAGATCCATGAATGTATTGATGAACTGTGCTCTGAATTCTTCGTTCTCCATGAGCTTGTTGAAAAGAAGTCCCCAACCCCAGTCAATATTCCGGATCTGCTCCAGCGTGTTTTTCTCTGCGCCGCCTTCATCGGGACGAAAGGCAAGCGCAAAGTCGTTGTCATAAAGCATAAAGCGCCATCTGCCGTCTGCGTATTCATTTTCGGGGTCAGTTTCTCTTGCCCGCCATATACGCCAGTTGTTACCGTTAAATGCACCATCGCCATTGTCAATATAGAGCAAAACCGCCATGTAATCAATTAGGTTCTGAATATCAACATTTTCACAGAGCCAGTTGTAATGTTCAGCCTCCGTAAAATCACGCCAGTAGATACTGCCCTCCAGTTCCTTGTAGAGTTCAATATCCGTCGGCTCGCCCTCATCGACTTTCGGTTCATCATTGACCATATTTTTGACTATGATCGTATTTTTACTGTCAACGCCGTAGTTATCTTCAATATAATTGTCGGAATAATCCTCGGTAATACTGTATATGCCCCAGTATTCACCGTTGATAAAAACAATGCATGGCTCTGCACCCTGGGTTGCAAAATCACGGTCGGGTAAAAGTGCCTGAACATAAGGGTCACGCAGAAGGGTAAAGTAGTTGTCGTTGCCTCCGTTGCGCAGAATAAAGGTTTTGAATTTCTGAAGTGGCTGTTCGCCTGTGTCAGTCATAAGGTCGGGGATAAGAGGATATTCAAGACGCTTGGCTCCGTATTCCTCACGGGCATACATACGGAAACTTTTCTGATAATAAGTACGGGTAGCAGTACCCATGATACGCATGCCCATGTTCTGCTCGATACCGAAAGCGCCATTGTTCTCGATGAGCTGAAACAGCACCTCACGCTCCCATTCGCGACCTTTCTGAGAAAAGTTGCCCCTGATTTCCCACGAGCCTGCGTTCTTTGCTTCGGGGTCGGAAGCCATCCAGTCGTCATAGGCTTTGCCCATGACGTAAATGCCGTTTTCGTAATCGAAAAGGCTGTCACTGTCAAGCACAAGAGAGATGATTTTAATATCCTTATAGTCCAGTCCGACAAAATAAGTCTTTGTGGTAACCGCACTCATTATTTCCCCGTCAGGAGAAAATGCAGCAGCACGAATGACCGTACCCTTGGTAACCGTTGGCGGAACATGGTCGGTTTCCAGTGATATTTTGTTTGTGCTTACAGCTGCAAGAACATTGGGTTCATCAGAACGATTGCCTATAATCATTCCTTCTGCGGGAAATACAGGAGAGTCTGCCGTAGGTATGCTGCCATCAAGTGTATAGTGTACGATGGTATCATTATCGGCAGCAACTGTCAGTGTGAATTCCTCATCGTAAGAGCCTGTTTCATAATTGAACTTTGGTGGCGCGATCTCACTATTGGAGATAACATTTGTATCGGTATCGGTGGATGCTTTGCATCCCGCACAAAGACAAACAGCCGTAATCAAAAACAAAGCCGCTATAACAAGCAAACGATATTTCATTTAAGGACCTCCTTGCTTTTACTTTTGTTTCGTTGATCGGTGAGTATAGTATTCATCAATCAATCTCTTATAACTGCAATCAAATTATTGTTTATCGAACTGATTGCAGATATAAATATAGACCGCAATTTCAAAAAATTGCGGTCTATTG
>JAZSGG010000083.1:0-3341 GCA_045532595.1 Oscillospiraceae bacterium
AGCATATAATCTGCAAGTCCGGGTTTGTTATTATTCATTTTTGTTTTCCTCCCTTATCTTTCTCCAGAACCTTTTAAGCTCCGTTATGTTTTCAGTTGTATTATTTTCAGGCAGTGACGACAGCGCATCCTCCCTATACGCTGTTTTTATTCTGCTGCTTGCTCTTGGGTCAAGTATTGAAACGATACCCTTGTCGCCGGCATTTCTGATGAGCCGCCCTGCACCTTGTTTCAGCTTTATCACCATTTCGGGAACTGCAACTTCCAGAAGCAGACACTCCGCCTTTGACATCTTATACTCCATGATCGGCTCAGGCACGGGAAACGGCAGCTTGAATATTATCACTTGCGATAAACTCTCGCCCTCGACGTTTATGCCTTCCCAATATGTTCCGGTGCCAAGTATCACCGAATCAACGTTTTTACGGAAGTTTTCAAGCCTTTGTTTCTGAGACGAGTCGCTGCTCTGTATCATTATCTTATAAGGCAATCCTGCACTTGTCAGCTGTCCAAAGACATAATCTCTGTCGTCCTTTGCTGTAAAGAGAATAAGCGTTTTTCCATGTGTTATCTTCAGCAGTCTGACTATCTCGGCAATGGCTTCCTGGCGGTAGCGATTGCGGTTATACCTTTTCGGACAAGGCAGCTTATTGGACACATACATCATAGAATGCTCATCGTAGTTGTAAGGTGACTTCTTGGGTTCGGAAATACATATATCATCAGGACAGCCGAGACTATCCATGAAGTAACTGTATCTGTCTTTGAGTGTTCCTGAATTCTGAGATGTTAATGTCGCCGAAGTCAGTATCGTGCTCTTTGAGCTTGAAAACAGCAGTCTACCTATATCTCTGCGTATATCTTTCCTGCACACGTTTATGCGTACACCGTGCTCGTTGGACAGCCATACAAGGTTGGCATTGTTTTCTGAGTCTCTCAGTGTTTGCAGGCTGTGCAGCCTTCGATTTGTCCTCATTTCTATCTCTTTCATATTTGAGCGCAGCTTGAGGACCAGCTTCTTTATTTCCGTACTCGGTCGATAATAGAAGGTCTTCATATCAGCGTCCGCTGCTGCCTGCTGCTGAGATATGTCATTTTTAAGGAAATTGAAGAAAGTGTCGATCATTTTTATAGTCTCGATTATAAGACGTGACATAGTGTTCTTTCTGTTGCTTGTGACTTTCATTATCTCTCTGCTGATCTCTCTCTGACTGAAGGAGTTGGTGAAAGCGTCCCTGAACTTGCTTTCAAGATTATGAGCCTCATCAACAACTATAGTGCTGAGATTTCCTTTGAATATCCCTCTGCCTGATTCCATGTTAAGAAGGTGAGAAACCAGCATATTCTGGTTGCAGATAACAATTGAATCATTACAGCGGATACGCTCTCGCATTTGCAGGTACTCGCATTTATTACAGTACTTGCAGTCATCACACTTCTGACCGACTGAGGTTATACACACCTTATCCCAAGCTCTGTCGGTAACGCTCAGTGCTGATTTACGCTGGACTCCACGCAATGCCAGTTCAAAGAGAGCGGCAAATTCTTCGTTTTCCTTACGATGCTTTCTCGCTTCCCTGAGACATATGTAATTCTTCATTCCTTTAGCCACCTCGACTTTTGTCTTTACGCTTATCATATTAAGGACAATCTTTACGTCACGTTCAAGCTGCTCCTGCAATGCGATAGTTGATGTTGCTATCACTACCTGTCTGCGGTCACAAAAGAACTGCTGTACTATCGGCACAAGGTAAGCTATCGACTTTCCGATACCGACCTCGGCTTCAACTATCAGTGAGCTTTTATTCATGATCGCCTGTGCTATCTCCTGAGACATCTCGACCTGTCCCTGACGACGCTCAAGACCGTTCCGTTCTGCTTCATCAAAAAATCTGCTGACCGCTGTATCGAGCGGTAATTCCATTATTTTCATAGTTATTTCAACCCCTTGTTATCCATATCAAGGCTTATCCTCAATGCTTTCTCTATCCTTCGGATATCCTTTTCACTTAGTCTGCCGATATACTTTTTCAGTCTTAATACTGATATAGTCCTTATCTGCTCTGTCAAAACACAGCCCTGATACTTCGTGAGAATACCGTAATGTATTATCACATGATTGGGTAGCTGAGCTTTCATCTGAGAAGTGATAGGAACAATTATCGTCGTATCGGCATAGTGATTGCCCTTGTTGTTCTGAATTATCACCACAGGGCGTTCGTTTGCCTGTTCTGAGCCAATACCTTGTCCCAGATCGGCGACGTACATATCTCCACGTTTTGGTATCAGCATCATATCTCTCCTTTTATGTATGTGGGACTGTCTTGCGACAGTCCCATGTATTGTTGTCCGCATATATCGTTTCATATGCAGACGCACCTCCGCAGGGGTACTTTACCGTCACGCTGTGCGACGGCATTTTCCTTAATCAAAGGCCTCGGATAATCTCTCGCCATTTCTGACGCCCTCCGGGGATGGGAGCACATAAGCCGAACAGAGTCCTCACTGTTCACGCAGATCCTTGTCTCTCTGCCCTTACGGAGTCAGAGCCGCTGGTGCGGACGGGCGCGCAAGTCGGCTGTCATTGCCATAATGGGAGTGGCTTCGCTCCCACCGTCATGCTCATATTTATCGCTCGCCCGTTTTCGGGGTCGTGGCGTATGGATGTCCGCGGCTCGCAGGTTTGTTGCCCCCACCGATCTTGCTGCACACTTATGCGCTGCTATTTAATTGTCAAGTTTCGTGAAGTGCTTTATTGCCCTTCACTAAGTAGCCGGTAAGAAGGGCTGTTTTGTCCGACTATTTTAGAATTTCAGAGATTTTTACAATCCAATCAGAGATTGTAGCCCGTGGTTTATGCAATATTACCGAAGCATCCCGAACAGCAGTATTCATCACTCGGCATAGGTAATAAGCACGTCTTTGTTCAGGACGAAGCTCTGACAGCTGACATCTCTTATCAATGTCTGTTATGTACTCATGCCAGTTTTCTTCAATATTGCACTCGTCAATGATGCTATCACTGCTCTGGAGCGTATCCTCGTAATCAGACAGATCCTGCTTCTTTTCAAGATAAGCCCTGTCCGAAAGAAATGTCTCATAGTCGAACTCCCAGATAGCAGATATCTGCTCATCTGTCATTCCAAGCTCACGATAGAGCTTTTCATTTTTCTGCCATTCATTGTCAAACTTTTTCTTTTCAAGTCCATGATTATATCCCATTATTTTGACCTCCGTGTTGATTTTGATATGTAACTCAACACGGAAAATCATGGATATTTAGCCGTATAACACAGCCATTTCTGTAATAAAAACACAAAAAGCTCCGTTCTGCTTTTAAAG
>JAZSGG010000023.1:0-11058 GCA_045532595.1 Oscillospiraceae bacterium
GCGAGTCTGTCAGCAGCAGCCTTCAGGGAGAACTTGTCCTCGGGACCGTTCTTCGGCTTGCCCAGGTGAGAGCAGAGTACGATCTTAGCGCCGTTCTCAACCAGCTTGTTGATGGTGGGCAGAGCAGCAACGATTCTGTTATCGTTTGTGATCTTGCCTTCCTTCATGGGAACGTTGAAGTCAACTCTTACGAGAACCTTCTTGCCCTTGACTGCGAGGTCTTCTACATGTTTCTTGTTAAGCTTGCTCATTGTTGTATTTCCTTTCGTTATGAAAATATTGAACATACTATGGTGCGACCTTATAAATAAGGTATGCCACCTACAAAATATATTGTACTATATTTTATGGAATTTTGCAAGTATTTTTTGATATTATTTGAGAAAAAATTAACAGATTGTGCCGCTGCGTTTTATTGAATTTGACATAATACCACTGTTGGTGTATACTATGTACATATTATGTCAAGAATATACAGATACGAGGTGATCTTATGGATTTCATCCACTGTCCGAAATGCGGAGAAAAGCTTGGTGAAAAGCAGATAGGCGACGAAGGCAAGGTGCCGTACTGCGGAAGCTGCAAAAGACCGTGGTTTCCATTTTCCTATCCATGTGTGATATGCCTTGCCATAAACGAGGATAATGAGATTGCGCTCATTCGACAGACCTACGCCACAACACGCTTTGTCTGTGTTGCGGGTTTTATTGCTCACGGCGAGACTGCCGAGAACACGGTCGTCCGTGAGATTGGCGAGGAGATAGGTCTTGAGGTGCAGAGCGTCCGTTATGTGGGAAGCTACTACTATGAGAAGAATGACAACCTCATGCTGGGCTTTGCGGCGAGGGTGAAGAAGGCACCGTTCAGGCTATCTGAAAATGAGGTGGAGACAGCGCAGTGGTTCGATATCAATAGCGCCGAGCGTGAACTGTCCAAAGGTACCACGGGAATTTGCCTGCTGAGAGATCTTTTGCGACAGACTGATAATCTTATGAATTTATAATATACAAAACAGCCTCCGTATTACACGGAGGCTGTAGCTATATGCGATTTAGTTTCTCTCAGCGCCTCTGATAAGCACGCCGATCATATCGGGACCTGCGTTGCAGGAAACCACAACGCCTGTAGGCTCAATCATAACAGGACCGTAGCCGACTTTCTTTGTCATCTTGTCGATGAACTCCTTTTCAAGCTCGGGGCGGGTGGTGGTGATGACCTGCCAGGGGGTCTCGGGGATCATTCTGGAAGCGATATGCTCCACAGCAGAGTCGATAGCAGCCTTTTCGCCACGAGCCTTCTTTACTACCTCTGTCTTTTCAGCGAACAGGGAGATGATGGGCTTCAGACCCATAAGCTCGCCGAGGAAAGATGCAGCGGCAGTAATTCTGCCGGATTTCTTCATGTGACGAAGATCAAAGCCGATAACGTAAGCTTCGATATGCTTTGCCCAGTCCTCAAGATAAGCAACAACGGTTTCAACGCTCTGACCCTCCTGCAGCTTGCGGCATGCCTCGGTGATGGGGTAGCCGTAGCCGAGAGAGTAGTTCTGGCTGTCTACTGTGTAGATCTTCAGCTCGGGGCAGTCCTCCTTAACGGCTTCCTTTGCCATAACGGCGCTGGAGTAGGTCTGGGAACCCGCAGCATTGATAACGTCAACGATGATCTCTCTTACGCCCTCAGCGTACAGCTCACGATATGTCTCCTCGAAACGAAGTGCTGTAATCTGGGAGTGTTTGGGTATCTCGGCATTCTCCTTGAGTATCTTGTAGAAGTTTGTGATCTCGAGATCCTTGCGGTCAGTATAGCTCTTGCCGTCGATAATGACCTCAAAGGGGAGGATTACCAGCAGATCCTTGTACTGCTCCTCCATTGCAGCGGAGATATCGCAGCCGCTGTCTGTAATGATCCTTACGTTCTTGTTCATGTTTTGTATCCTTTCCATATAATTATCAGTTTTAATCTGCCTGACTCCAGTCGAATTCCCTTAGTCTGCCGTAGTTTTCAAGCTCCGGGAAATTCCACTGCCTCAGTACCTCGTATACTCCTATCGCAACGCTGTTGGAGAGATTCAGGCTTCTTAATGTGGAGCGCATCGGTATTCTTACGCAGCGCTCCTTGTTGCGGAACAGAAGCTCCTCGGGCAGGCCTGCGTCCTCTCGTCCAA
Source organism: Oscillospiraceae bacterium (assembly GCA_045532595.1). Taxonomy (GTDB): domain Bacteria; phylum Bacillota; class Clostridia; order Oscillospirales; family Ruminococcaceae; genus CAG-115. The sequence goes on from JAZSGG010000023.1 coordinate 2,165, forward strand.
AGAACAGGTAGCACTTATCAGGGTATTTCACATCTGAATATGTGTTCTGAGCTTTGGTGGAGAAGTAAAAATACTCGCCGTCGTTTCTTGAAAAGAAATCCTCAAAGTCATCATAATAGGTGATATCCAGATAGCTCCAGTAATCCAGACCTGCACGTTTCAGGTGCTTGTCGTCGGGAGTAAATCCCATAGGTCGGATTATATGGAGCCTTGCCCCCGTTACGGCGCAGGTTCTGGCAATATTTCCTGTGTTCTGTGGTATCTGAGGCTGTGCCAGTACTATATTTAGCTCCATTTCAAACACCTCGTTGCAATGATAATACACATTTCTCTCTATTCTAGCATATTTTGCGACGATTTGCAAGCTTTTTTCGCTTTTTTTACAGATATTGTATAGTGTCATAATTTACTAGGGTTAATCAGTGGCGTTTATCAGATAATATTGACGAAAAGGAGCTGATCGAATGACTAACAAGCAGGAATGTCTCGTGAAGGCGACCGTTGCGGGCGTGGTCACAGGAGGACTTGCATTCGTTGCGGTGAATTCTCTCGGACGAAGAAAGAGCTTCCGCCGCATGACCGCAGCAAAAGCTTTCCGCATGATAGGCACGGTAATGGATGCACTGTAAATAGATTCCCCGCAAGCAGAACTTGCGGGGAAAATCCTTATTAATTTAATAATTCAGCGCAGGATATTTGTATGTGGCAGTATTGTAGAAATTAGACAGAGCGGTATCAAAATCAATAAGTCCTTCGAAGTAATTCCGGAATTCTGCCTGGAATGTTTCGTTCAGTCCGGCATCGTACTTAGTTGTATTGGACATTTGATGCAATTCATAATAGGATCTCCTTTTCACATTGTAATAGTAAGACATTTACAGATTAATTCTAACATGAAAAGAGATTTTTTGCAATATGTTTTAGCTTTTTTGTGGTGCTGTACTTGTTATTTCTTGACATCCGATTGTCTTTATGCTACAATTCAGAATGATATCATAACAGATGTCAAAATAATAACATGGAATGGTGAGAATTATGTTTTGTATGAATTGCGGAAAGCAGATCCAGGATGGGTCAAAATTCTGCTATGCATGCGGAGCGCCGCAGGATGGTGCACCACAGCTGTCACAGAACCAGGTGGTGATGCCGACTGCACCACAGGTTCAGCAGCCTGTAGCGGAACCTGCAGAGCCACTTGCGTATGCGGTCACTGAAGATAAGCCGAAGGGTTTCTCCTCAAAGAAGCTTATCATTATCATCCTTGTGGTGGTGGGACTTCTTGCGGCTGGACTTGCAGTTTTTGCGCTGTCAGATGTATTTGGCGAGGATGGCCCGTCGTTGGAACTCGCTCAGCGTTATCTCAGTGAGGAAAACTACGAGCAGGCGATAATCGAATTTGAGCGCCTGCTGGCAATCGATCCTAAGGATCCTGATTTTTATCTGGGTCTGGCAGAAGCTTATGAAGCAAGCGGCAACAGCGAGAAGGCTCGCAAAACTCTGGAGAACGCTCTGGAAGAGCTTGATGAGGAAGAACTTGATGATATCCGTGCGATGATGGAGGAGCTTGCTCCCGCAGAGACAACCGAGATCGCTGAACCCACTTCTGAGGCTCCCGAGCAGACTACCACCACAGCGGCGACCACAACATCTGCAACAACTACGACAACCGCTGCAACCACCACTACTCCCACAGAAGTTGATTTGCTTAAGTATGAGGATTTCATAGGCACTCACTGGCGTTCCGATAAGGTGACTATCGGCGCAGAAACTTCCGATACATACAGAGTGCTGAATTTCTATGAGGGCTATGTGATTTATAGCGGCGGCATGTTTGAGATGTACGGTCAGTTTGTTGAAGCTGAAGGCAATGTGATGGTGCTGGATTTCGGCGGAAGCGAATTCACTCTGACCTGCAATGAAGCGATGGATCAGATCCTTATGGTGAGAGAGATCGATGGTCAGACAGAGATGCAGGTGTTCAACCTTGATGGAGTGATCCCCGGCTTTGAGATACCGACCACGACTGCATCCACCACTACAACATTTGATGATGATCAGACGGTTTCCGAGGCAGTCGATGCAGTGGATGTGACGGAACTGGACAATCCCGACCTCGAGGTAAATGAAAGGATAGAATGGATGGCATGGTGGGCTATAGATGAGACCACCCCTGAGGCTATGCTGTTCAAGGACGTATATGGAATACCTTCCCGTGGCAAGAATAGGGATTGTGACGGCAGAATATTTGACTATAACTACATTGCTTACGCAACACGTTTTGACTCGCTTGCTACTGCTATAGCTTCGGGCGATTCTCCCGACCTTTTTCCGTTTGAGATGGCAGATTATCCTTATGGCGTGATGAAGGGCAGATATCAGCCTGTTGATGACATAATAAATATTGATTCCCCGAAGTGGGATGTTGCCCGAGAGGCGATGGAGCAGTTCGAGATCGATGGTCGAGTGTACTGCGCATTCTATGAAATCGGCATGAACAATCTGCTGTATTATCGTCGCAGCGTTATCGATGAAGCAGGACTTGATGATCCGCTGGAACTGTTCAACCGTAATCAATGGACCTGGGATGAGTTCATCAACATGGGCAGAACTTTCCAGAACAGTGGCGACGGTAAATATCTGATCGATGGATACAATGCAGAGAACTCTATGATACTCAGCACAGGCACACCTATGATAGGCCTGGATGGCGGAAACATTGTCAGCAATCTCTATTCGCCTGTCATTGAGCGTGTGGAGGCGGATATGATAAGCCTTCTTCAGCGTGAAAACCTCAGATATCCCAGACATGAGCTTAATAGCTGGGCAGTTGATCCGAAAGCTTGGGCGAACGGAGATATTCTGTTCCATGCTGACGGTGGCATTTGGGTGTACGAAGCAACTTTATCAAAATTTGCAACTAGATTTGCATGGGCAGATGATGAGATTGTTTGCGTACCCTTCCCGAGGGATCCTCAGGCTGATGCGTATTACTTTGAGGCGAAACATGACGCCATGATGTGGGTCAAGGGTTCGGATAATGCTGCAGGTGTAGCGGCTTGGCTGGACTGCTGTGTGACCACATATCAGGATCCTGCTGTGCGTGAAGCGGTAAAGGCGCAGCGGAAGGAAAACTATGGATGGTCTGATGAAAACCTTGACAATATCTATGAGTGGACAGATCTTCGAGATTCACCACTCACACCTATCTTTGATTTCAAGCATGGTCTTGGTGCAGTGTCTGATGCAAGTGCTGTAGAAAATCCCATTCAGTCTCTGACTAATGTTGTGTATACGACAGGCGGCAGTACATATTCGCAGCTTCGTGAGATGCATAATCCTGCGATACAGGCTTCCATTGACGAACTCAATGAGTATATAGACAGCCTGTAATGCTGATTCGGGCGGTGGTTTGGGATGATAGTTTGCTCCAAACAGCCGAAAATCGAAAGCAAAAGAAAATGAAAGCAAACACTGAGCAAAAGCGTATATAACGAAAATAACCGGCTCTCTTGAATGTGGGGGCTGGTTATGTTTTTGCTGACAAATGAGCCTTTTTCTCTGTTGGATATGCCTGAATGGAGAGACGATTTGTATCGGCAGGAGGCTGAACTGCTTGTGGCTTTATAGGAGATACTGGCAATGCGAAACGATGCTGTAGGGGTTGAATATAAGGGTATAATGGGTCAGGGCAGCTGAATTGTTTGTAAAAAAACAGATAGAAAAAGTAGTTCAAAATGTCTGCAAAATGTGTAATAGCACTTGATTTTTACTGCCTGTTATGTTATAATAATGTATATATAATAGATTATGGTGGGTAACTATACTCGTCGGGGATCTGTTGTAGTATGCGGCGCTGCCGCAAGCATATCAAAAATGCACTGTGCTATGCATTTGTGCAGGCAATATCCAGGGAGGAAAATATGGTACGAATCTTATCGGAAAGCAGCAAGAAGCTCTTAAAGAAATTACATATCGGGCTTGCTTGTTCAGCTGCGGTAATGGCGCTTGGTCTCGGCGTGTCGGCCGGGGCTGAAACAGGTGCGTTTACTGTCAGCGGAGGCGTAGAGGGGACAGATTATGTCTATGCTTCAGGCGTTCTGACTATAAATACTGCGGAGGAGCTTACTATAAGCACCTCGGGCAGCACTGCTGACCGCATCGTGATCGACAGCGCTGCGGGTGCAGATATAATACTTGATGGAGTGAGCATCAACTCAACTTCTGCGGCTATGCTGGTCAGCAGCGGCAGCGGCGATGTTGTTATTACGCTTGCAGAGGGTAGTGAGAACAGCCTTGTCAGCGGCGAAAACTATGCAGGTCTGCAGAAGGATAGTTCGGCTACGCTTGAGGTGACCGGCAGTGGCTCCCTCACTGCAAGAGGCGGAAACTCAGGCGCAGGCATCGGCGGCGGAGATGCAAAATCCGTATCTGATATCACCATCAGCGGCGGACTGATAGATGCGCTGGGCGGCGAGTTTGCTGCAGGTATCGGTGGTGGCTGGAACGGTAGCGGAACTGATATCACCATCAGCGGCGGCTGCGTAACAGCAGATAGCATAGGCGGTGCAGCGGGCATCGGCGGCGGATATAACGGAACTGCCAGCAATATTGTGATCACAGGCGGATCTGTTCTGGCGCATGAAACTGTATATCAGATCAATTCCAAACAGTATGTTTGTCCCGGTATTGGTACTGGCCTTACTAAAAAGAGTAGTGCTGATTATAATTCAGGCGAGCCTGTAGCTCCGAAATACAGTGACGGCAGAGGAGTTTACCTGCTTGAGATTTCAAATCCTCAGGCTCTTGATGTTGAACTGGATGGCGTTTCTTTCGTGCCTTCGCAGCATCCCGGTACAGATAAGCTTTATTTCTATCTTACAGCTGAGCAGCACACCATTAAGATCGGCGGCGTAGAGACCGATTACTTCTTCAATCCTGAAACAGGTAAGTGGACTAAGCCGGGAAACGCATTTATTATTACTGGCGATGGTCTGAAGCATGGAACAGATTTTATTTACCCTGCAGATTCAGGAATACTCACCATACTTACAGAAAAGGAGATCACCATAGCGAATGCAGATCCTGATGCTGCAACGAATAACATTATCGTTGTGGATGACGGTGTATCTGCGAATGTTATTCTGAATGGTGTCGATATCAAGACAGGCGTTGAGGTTGTATCCGCTGAGCTTACCACAGATACAAGCTCGTATCCAGCGTTCAGCGTAGCAGACGGCAGCGCAGGTGATGTGAAAATAACTCTTGCTGCGGGTACCGATAACAAACTTATAAGCACAGGTGCTTATGCAGGTCTGCAGAAGAATGGCGAAAACGGCACACTGACCATCAGCGGAAGTGGTACTCTCAGGGCTGAGGGTGGTGCTTCAGGTGTCGGTGGCGGAATCGGAGAAGAGACGCACAATATCACCATCAGCGGCACAACAGTAACAGCTATCGGCGGCAACGGTGCAGGTATCGGAAGCGGCTCAGATGCGGATGCGTCTAAGATCACGATCATCAATTCCGTTGTGATCGCAACAGGTGGCAGTGACAGTGCAGGTATCGGTGCAGGCGGAAGCGGAACAGCATCTGCGATAAGCATCAGGGAGTCTGTTGTTACTGCAACGGGCGACGGTGATGCTGCAGGCATCGGTGGTGCGGATGCTGCGAGCGATATTATCATCAATGGCGGCTCGGTCAATGCAGTTGCAGGCGCAAATGCTTCTGCAAAGATAGGCGGCAGCGATGCGGTAACACCTTCCAATATGCTCGGCAATTATGTGTATCTGCTCACTATTGAAAACCCTGAAAAGCTTGCAGTGAAGATCAACAGCATTGATTATGATCCTGATTATCATAGTGCGAGCGATACAAATCTTTATGTTTATCTCCCTGCTGATGATTATGTTGTAACAGTAGGCAGCGATGATACTCCATATTATTTTGACAGTGATGCAAAGGTGTTCAGATGCCCCGAACTCAAGGTTACAGGCGGCAGACTCGGCACTGATTACAGCTTTGACAGAGGTGCGGTGACCATTTCTACAGGCACTGCAATGACCATAGAGAATGTTGATAAGTCAACAGCTGCTACGGATACTATTATAATAGAAACCGGCGTGGCGGCAGATATCACTTTTGACGGAGTGGATATCGATTCTGTCGGCGCATCGCTTACAGTGGAGGACGGCGCAAGTCTGGAGCTTACTCTTGCAGCAGATTCCGAAAACATACTGGCAGGTGGTATTACTGCAGGTGGTGATATCTCGGTAAACGGTGCAGGTGAGCTGGTTTCTGATATCACATCCACAGCAAACATCGCGATCGGCAGTGGTTCGGTAACTGCGGATGACATTACAGGTTCTGCAGTAGTGATAACAGGTGGCTCGGTGAATGCCCAGAGCATAACTCCTGCTCCCACCAACGGAACAGATCCTGTATATTTGCTGAAGATAGCAAATCCGGCAAATTATGATCTGTATATTGACAATGCAACTTATCTTCCTGCACAGCACAGCAGCACTGATAGCAATGTCTATGCTTATCTCACAGGTGAGGTACATTCTGTCAAGACTGACAGGTATCTTACATATCATTTCGACGAGCTGACTTCAGTCTTCTATCTGCCTGACCTGAATGTCTACGGAGAGAATGTTGTTTACGGAACTGATTATACTTACAGCGGCGGCGTTGTAACCGTGCTGACAGACACAGCACTCACGATCGAGAACATTGATCCCGATACCGCTACATCTGATAATATAGTAATAACTGCTGGTGTAGCGGCTGATGTAACGCTTGACGGAGTTAATATCAGTGCTTCTGCGGCAGCGGTGCTGGTAGCGGAGAGTACAGCTACGGTCAAGATAACTTTGGCAGAGGATTCAGAGAATTATCTTACTAGTGGCGCAGAGTATGCCAGTGTACAGAAAAATGGTACCAATGGCAACCTTGAGATAACAGGCGGCGGCAAGCTTACTGTGCAGGGCGGTTGGTCTGCAGCTGCTATTGGTGGCAGTAAGGGAAGCAGTACAGGAAACATTACGATAAGTGGTGGAGTTATCAATGCCACAGCAGGCGATTACGGTGCCGGAATAGGTGGCGGTAAGGGCGGCTCCGCTGATAATATAACCATTAAGAATGCCACTGTAACTGCCAGAGGCGGCGACAGAGCGGCAGGCATTGGCGGCGGCGACGGTAAGGATGGCGGCAGCGCAGGCTGCAGCAATGTTACAATTACTAACTCAACGGTAACAGCTAGCGGTGGCGTGAGTGCGGCAGGCATAGGCGGCGGTTATTATGGTAGTGGCTCGGTTATTACGATTGACAGCGGTATCGTTATTGCAAACGGCGGTTCTGACGCCGCAGGTATTGGTGGCGGTTGGAGCGGCACAGGCAGTAATATCATGATAAACGGCGGCAGTGTTACAGCTACAGGTATGGGCGGTGGCGCAGCTATCGGCGGCGGATATAGCGGCAGCGGTTATATTATTACCATCAATGGTGGTTCGGTAACTGCAGACAGCGGAAATATAGCGGCTTGTCTCGGCGGTGGATACGATGGATATGGTTTTTCTATCGTGATAGATGGCGGTTCTGTATTGACTATTCCCGGTGCTTATAATACATTCGGCGGCGGTAAGAATAAAGATGCAGTCGTTCCTGTAAATGCTGATAATGAGGCGGTATATCAGCTGATACTTTCTAATGCAGATAACAAGAAGATCGTTATCGACGGCACAGAGCGACTTCCTAAGCAGCACGGAATTAATAACGATACAAACGTATATTTCTATCTTACAGGCGAATCCCACACAGTGAAGCTTGGCGATGACCCGACCAAAACATATATCTACGATCAGTACAACCAGCAGTTTGTTATTATAAGCAGTGACCTGGTTGTTACAGGCGGTACTTACGGTCTGGATTACACATATCCTGCTGATACAGGTGTGCTGACTATCCTTACCGATACAGCGATGACTATCGCAAATTCCGCAGAAGTTCCTACAACATCGCATACTATTATAATAGATACCGATGTGGATGCAGATATAACACTGGATGGTGTGAACATCAGCACAAGCGGAGCAGCGATCTCAGCGGACGGCGGTAATGTGAAGATAACTCTTGCTGAAGGCTCGGACAATGAGTTCGCATCGACAGGTACGTCGGCTATACTCGCCGTAGGTACAGGTTCTGTTACATTTACAGGCACCGGCACATTGAAGGCAAGTGGCACATCAGCAATAAGCGCAGCTAATGCAGCAGTTACATTTGATAATGTGGTTGTAACTGCGGAAGGCGGCGTAACCTCTGCATCCATCGTGATAGACGGCGGTTCTGTCAAGACTGACAGACTTTCCACAGTTCCTACAGACGGAACAGAAAATGTATATCTGCTGACCATCGAAAACAGCGATAACAAGGCAATCACAATTAACGGAGCCGCTTACGCTGTTAAGCAGCATGGTATCGACGGCGATACAAATGTGTATGCATACCTCAGAGGTGAAACTCAGGCAGTGACTGTCGGCGGAGTTGAAACGGTATACATATTCGATGGCACGAAGTTCAAACTCCCTGACCTGCTCGTTTCAGGCAATGGCGTGAGATTCGGAACTGACTACACTTATGAAAACGGTGTGGTGACTATCCTGACAGATAAGGCGATCACCATAACAAATAATCCCGATGTTGTAGAAACATCTGACAGGATAGAAACATCGGCAGGCATAACAGCTGACATCACTCTTGATGGCGTTGCTATCAACAGCGGAGCTCCAGCTGCCATTACCGTAAACGGAAACGCAGAGATCAAGCTTGCATCCGATTCGGAAAATACACTTACATCCACTGCTGATGCAGTATCACTGACCGGAAGCGGCAGTGTG
>JAZSGG010000016.1:0-5062 GCA_045532595.1 Oscillospiraceae bacterium
AAAATGCACCTACGCCGCAATGTCATGCAACGTTACGGCGTAGCCGTTTTTAAATCCGTGAGCGGAGCGAACACAATAATTCCTCATTCCTAATTCCTAATTCCTCATTGAATTTGACGAGCTTTCGCTCGTCAAATTCCGATTTATAAAACATCCCGTGAAAGCTTTATGCCTTCACGGGACTTTCTTTATTCAGCTGTTTCAAGTGCGTTGATGGCGGCAACCGCATCCCAGTAGAAATGCTCCTTGCCGATGCGCTCCCTGAATTCCGCTCTGTCCATTACCTCGGAAACGGAATCCTGCACGCCGCAGAAATGTATCTGCGTGCCGCTGTCCTTCAGCTGCTTGTAGAGACCTTCAAGCTCGCCGAGGGATATGTCATCCGCAGTGGGTACGCCACGCATCGAGAGGATGATGTGCTTTGCCTCGGACAGCTCTGAGATGGAACCGATGAGCTTCTCCTGTGTTCCGAAGAAGAGAGGTCCCGAAAGATATACGACCTTGCAGCTCTTCAGCTTGTCGCTGTACTTAGCGCCCTGAAGTCTGCGCTGATCAATATCGCTTACGATGACCTTCAACTCGCAGCTCTTTACGATGAACACCAGCATCGCAGCAACTACGCCTATGATGATGGCAACAGTAAGATCGAACACGACCGTTGCGATCATGGTGATGAGATACTGCAGGATGGAGGACTTGAACTTCTTGCCGAAGATACTCTTGATGGAATGCCATTCGTTCATGCGAAAGGCTGTTACCATCAGCACACCTGCCAGCGCTGCCAGCGGGATACGGCTCATAACGCCGCCCAGCAGGAACATGGAGAGGATAAGCACGATGGAATGCACGATGCTTACGAGCCTTGTCTGACCGCCTGACTTGATGGCTACCGATGTACGGGCGATGGCTGCTGTTGCAGGAACGCCGCCCAGCAGCGGGATAACCATGTTGCCGATGCCCTGTGCGATAAGCTCACGCTGGGCGTCAAGGCGTTCGCCCTTCATCTTGCCTGCGGAAGCGCCGCAGAGAAGGCTCTCTATCATGCCCAGTGCCGCAACGGATACCGCAGGCATGATGAGCTGTGTGATGTTGGAGAAATCAAAGCCGTTCATGATAAGGCTGTCCTTTGTAACGAGGCTGCGAGGGATATCTCCCACCTCTGCTACAACAGCTTCAGGGAAGGCTATCATGTTCACAACGAGCGCTACGATGATTCCCACCAGTGAGGAAGGCACGACGCCGTTCCACTTTTTGGGGTAGATTATCATTATCACCATGACCAGTGCGCCGAACATCACTGCCCACCAGTTGGGAGCAAAGCTGCCCTCGCCGTTGAAATAGGAAATGATCTTCTGAATAGCATTCTCGCCCACTGATCTTGTGCCGAAGAAATTGTCTATCTGACCCAGTGCGATGATGATCGCAATACCCGATGTGAAGCCTGTGATAACAGGCGCAGGCAGGTAGCTTACAAGCTTGCCCACCTTGCAGAGTGCGGCAACTATCAGGATGATGCCCGAGAGGAAGCCTGCCATCAGCACGCCCTGAACACCGTACTGTGCGGATACGGAAAGCAGGATGGCTGCCATTGCACCCGTGGGACCCGATATCTGATAGGATGCACCGCCGAGTATCGCAATGACTATACCCGCAACGATGGCGGTTATCATGCCTGCAGCGGCGTCCGCACCCGAGCTTACGCCGAATGCCAGTGCCAGCGGCAGAGCCACTGCGGCAACGGTAAGTCCAGCCATGAGATCCTTTGCAAGGCTCTTTCCGTTGTAGCCCTTGAACTCCGTTCTGAGATCGGAGATGTACTTCTTGAACATTATAATTACCTTCTTTTCTTTTCTGTTTCTTTACCGAAAATAATTATACATCCACACAGAAATAAAGTCAATCAGCGGTAGTAACATAGTTATTCGACCAAAAGGGGGTAATTTTGTGTAGATTGATGCGTAGTTAATGTGTAAAACCGATGAAATCTGCTGTATGCTCTTGCAAAAACATCAGAAATGTGCTACAATATAGCTGCAGCGGTGTAATATATTGGTTTGACCGCACCTGATTACTGAAAGGAGTAGATCACAATGGGATTTTTTGACGAATTACTGACTACAACAAAGAGCGTTGCTTCCACAGCAGGCAAGAAGACTGACGAGGCTGTTAAGATCTCCAAGCTGAAGGTTAAGAAGGCTCAGATCAAGTCCGATATCAAGTCCAAGCAGGAGAAGCTGGGCGCTCTGGTTTACCAGATGGCTAAGGCTGACGAGAAGGACAGCGCAGCTTTCGATGCAGCTATCGCTGAGATCGACGCAGGCTACGAGGCTCTCATCGAGCTTGACAAGCAGCTGGACGAGCTTGCAGGCGCAGTTACTTGTGAGAAGTGCGGCGCTAAGACTAAGAATGACAACAACTTCTGCCCTAAGTGCGGCACAAAGCTGCCTGTTATTGAGGTAAAGGAGGAGGCTCCCGCTGAGGAAGCTGCTCCTGCAGAGGAAGCTGTTGCTGAGGCTGCTCCCGCTGAGGAAGCCAAGACAGAGGAATGATTTTCCGTGATGCGAGACCTCCCTGTTCGGGGAGGTCTTTTCATTTTCGGCAATTGATGTTTTTTTCTTGACTTCACATCATATAAATGGTATAATTGATTATGAACTGTAAGTCGGTAATAAGGGGTGGTGCGATGTGAGGATATTCATCAACGCAAGGTCACAGGATGCGGCTGACAGCATCGCTGCCGCTCTTTCTGAGCTGAATGCCGACATATTCTGCTGCTGCGATGACGATACCGCAGCCTCTGCAGAGCTTGCGGACTTTGATGTGGTGATAGTTTCCACGCCGCTCAGAACGGAATTCGGGCTGAATTTCGTTGCAGAGGCTCACCGCCGCACCCGTGCAAGCCTTATCTGCCTCGTGAAAACGGATATCGCAGACGAGGTGCAGAGCCGCATCCGCTTCACTGGCGCATTCGTGCTGCCGAGACCGTTTGCAAAGGCTCTGCTCATCCAGACCGTGAGGATGGCGCTGCTGGCAGGCGAAAACATCCGCCGTCTGGAGGATGAGAACGACAAGCTCTCCCGCAAGCTTACCGACAGCAAGCTGATAAACCGTGCGAAATGCTGCCTGATACAGTACCTCAATCTGACGGAGGAGCAGGCGCAGCAGTATATCGTGAAGCTTGCGATGGATACACGGCGCTCAAAGCGTGAGGTGGCGGAGGATATCCTGCGCACCTACAGCACAATATCTTAAACGAAAGGCATTACTATGGCAAAGAATATAAAGCTTGATACTAAGAAGAAGTCCGATGCGGACGGCAGATTCTACATAAAGGGCGGTTTCTTCCACCGCTTCACCGTTACACGCACCACCAACATCGTGGTGATGATACTTCAGGTGCTTTCTCTTGCATCCACTGCGATATTTGCGCTGTGCCTCGGCGTGCTGGGCGCTCTCAGCATGATGGCAGAGGGAACCGACTGGGCGATAAGCTCCATCTCGGGATATATTCAGGCGGCGCTGGTGCTGTGGCTGGTAAGCTCCATAGTATATGTCATAGGCACGCTGATACTGTTCCTCGGCTTTTCAAGGATAGCCGCAGGCGTACACACAGCGGCGCTTGTGATGACTCTGGTGATGTATTATCTTTACCAACTGGTCAGCAAGACCGCAAATCTCGATACCGCAGGCCCTGCAGTGCTGTATATGCCCTGCATCTTTATAGCAATAATTACGATAGTGATAGCTATGGTGGTGAATATCCCGCTGTGGCTGGACAAGAAGGAGGAGAAGGACAAGGAGATCGCTCCGTCCATTCTCGCCAAGGACGAACAGGAGGACTGACATGGCTTCAATCATTTCCGAGGATATCCGTTTCCATCTCAAGACAAGAACAGGCGATATCGGCAGATATGTTATTCTTCCCGGAGACCCGGGCAGAGTTCCGCTTATCGCAGAAAAGCTGGATGATGCAAAGCTTATTGCCCAGAACCGTGAATACACCACCTATACAGGCTATCTTGACGGCGTGAAGGTGAGCGTATGCTCCACAGGCATCGGCGGCGCATCTGCTGCAATCGCAGTGGAGGAGCTTATCATGTGCGGTGCGGATACCTTTATCAGAGTAGGCACCAGCGGCGGCATGGATCTGAAGGTGATCGGCGGCGATCTGGTGGTGGCTTCCGCAGCGATACGCAGCGAGGGTACAAGCTACGAGTATCTTCCCGATCATTATCCCGCTGTTGCGGATTTCGATGTTATGCGTGCGCTGAAGGACGCAGGCGACGAGCTTTCCACCGATGATGACGGCAACCGCTGCCATGTGGGAGTAGTTCACAGCAAAGATAACTTCTACGGCGAGATAGACCCCGAGACCACAGGCGTTGCGCACAAGCTCTCCACCGCATGGGACGCTTATGTGAAGTGCGGCTGCCTGACCTCCGAGATGGAGGCTGCTGCGATATTCTCCGTGGCTCAGTGCAGGGGCGTGCGTGCAGGCGCAGTGCTTACTGCTTTGTGGAACGTGGAGCGCACCAAGCTGAAGCTCCCCGATAACAACTGCGAATCCAGTGAGAGAGCCATCCAGTGCGCAGTTAATGCGATAAGAAAGCTGATAAAAACTGATAGATAAATCGGAATTTGCCAGCGACGCCGAGCGATGCTCGGCTTACGCGGGGCGCAAACTCCATTTCGCATTCCCCTAATGGGAATGCGATTTTGCTGCGCAAAACCATTACGTTTGCTACTGACCCCCTTTTAAAATGCACCTACGCCGCAATGTCATGCAACGTTACGGCGTAGCCGTTTTTAAATCTGTCGGCGTTAGCCTGTTTGGGCGTTCGTTCGCAGAACGATCGTAGCGTTGACGGCTACGCCGTCAATGCGCTCACTCCTCACTCCTAACTCCTCACTGAATTTGACGAGCTTTCGCTCGTCAAATTCCGATTTATCCCCTTGCCGCCTTTTCCATCATCGTCCCACAGAACACCGCATATCCTCTTTCCGGATTGTTGAGAAAAACGTGTGTCACGGCGCCTACAAGTCTGCCATTTTGTATGATGGG
>JAZSGG010000115.1:0-3823 GCA_045532595.1 Oscillospiraceae bacterium
GCGGGAATATCTTCCGAGCAGTATTCAAAGCTCCTTGATGGTATCGTCAGCGAAGATGAGCAGAAAACGAAAGATTTCACGACAAATCTGATCTCTGTTATATCTGCAGCTTCGGAGAGCGCAAAAGCGACAGCAAAGCAGGAACTGCTCAATCAGACTCCTGCTCCCGTTCCCGGCACGCCCCCTGCAACACCTGAGGTCAATTATCAGCAGGCTTTCCAGAGCGGAAACCTTGTTGGATTAATTGCAGCTTCGGATGCAATGGTGGTGAACAAGTAACCCCAAACACATATAGAGCCATGAGCTGATTATCGCATTGTGCGATAGTTGGCTCTTTTTTTGTGCAAAGGAGATGAAAAGACATGGCTACAGTTACATCATTCGCATTTCCCAATTACAGCGGCGCTCTTTACACAAAGAGCAACACACAGACACCTTTCCTTAACCTTATCGGCGAAGGAAAGAGTACCAACAGCGTTAAGTTTGCTGTGAATCAGGAGTATTCTCTCGGCGAGGCAACACAGCCTGAGATTTCCGAAAACGCATCCCTTACAGCGCCTGAGGCTGAGGGCGTGGCAAGAGCGCAGAAGTACAATGTTACTCAGATCTTTCAGGAGACTATTGCAGTGTCTTACGCAAAGGAATCCAACATGGGTACTCTGAGCGGCATTAATGTTGCAGGCCAGCAGCCTAACCCTACAGATGAACTTGCGTTCCAGAAGGCTATGAAGATGCAGAAGATCATGAACGATATGGAGTATACCTTCATTAACGGTAAGTATCAGGAAGCAACAACTGACGCTCAGGCAAACAAGACAAGAGGTATTCTTGAGGCTATCACCACAAACGCAGTACAGGAGAGCGGCGCAGTAAACAGCTCCACTATCCGTACAGTCCTCAACAATTTCTTCAAGACCATGTATGACAATACAAAGCAGTATCTGGACGGCAACACCATTATGGTAAACTCCGATATCAAGGCTGCTATCTCTGAGGCTTTCGCAGGCTCTCACATGGTTGTATCCAACGGCTTCAAGCTTGCTGGTATCAATATCATGGATCTCATGACAGATTTCGGTACAATGCACATCGTGCTTGCTCCCACAATCCCCACAAATACACTGCTTTGCTTTAAGCCTGAGGTTTGTCACATCGTTGAGCAGTTTACACCCGGCAAGGGCAACTTCTTCTATGAGGAGCTTGCTAAGACAGGTGCTGCTGATAAGGGTATGATCTTCGGTCAGGCTGGTCTTGATTATGGTGCAGAGTTCCTGCACGGCAAGCTGGTGTTTGGCGCATGATCGTTCATCAGAACGGCAAGGCGAGAACGGTGACAAACTGCGGCGTAGTCGTATGCGTTTTCGATGACAATGGAGTGGCAAATGTCAATGATGAATACGCACCCATGCTTGAAAAGCTCGGCTATACCGTAGTCAAGCCTTTCTCGGAGGAGGCAAACAATGACACAGGCAGAGAAACTGAAATCAAGACTACCCGAAGCAGACGAAGCAGAAATTCAGACGTTGATTGACACCACAGCGGCAATAATCAACAATCACAGACACCCATTTGGCGAAATCCCAGAGGAGATAGAGCCGAGATATAACGATCTTCAGCTAAGGATGGCTGTAGAGCTATACAGCAAAGCAGGAGCAGAGGGCGAAACTGCACACAGCGAGAACGGAGTGAGTCGTACTTACTCGGCTGCGTGGGTAAGCCCTGAGCTGCTGGGAGAGATAGTGCCAAAGGCAAAGGTGATATGATGCGAGACCTCAAACGTAACCAGACGAAGATATCCTACAAGAACTATAAAGGCAAAGAGGAAATACTCGACGCAGACGGCTACGCAACGGGTTCTTTTAAGCGAATATACACCGAGCCGAAAACAATTCGCATCTCCGTGTCGGCTAACAAAGGCAATGCGGAGGTGCAGGGATTTGGCACACAGCTTGATTATGACAGGACGTTAAGCACATCGGACATGAGCTGCGATATCAACGAGAACAGCATCGTGTATATCGGAAGCGAAACGTACAAAGTGATTAAACGTGCCGACTCTATTAATCAGGTACAGATCGCACTCAGAAAAGAGGAGATCAATGAAGGTAATTAACGTTCCCTTATCGGTGAGCGGAGTTACGAAGGCTCTTGAAGAGCTGGAGGCATACAGGCGAAAGGTACATGACCTTGCCAGTGATCTTGTGACAGCGCTGTGTGATAACGGCGTTGAGATAGCTTTGGTCGAAAGCGCAGATATTGACATGACAGGCTGGCTCAGAAGTGGAATACACTCCGAGCGTATTTCTAACACCCTAGGAGCAGTCGTATGCGATTGCGGTTATGCGGTCTATGTTGAGTTTGGCACAGGAGTCAAGGGTAGGTCGAATCCGCATCCGAAGCCAGCTATTCTTGGCTGGGTCTACGATGTGAATAACCACGGCGAGCTGGGTTGGTGGTATCCGACCGATAAAAGCGATACCAATCCGACAAAGCGAGTGGCAAAGGACGGCAGTATGTATGCGTGGACTAAGGGATTACCGTCCCGACCGTTCATGTATAACACCGCCGAACAGCTACGATCGCTGATAATTCCCGAAACAAGGAGGCTGTTGAGCAGTGATTGATATTGAAAATCAGGTTTTTGATAAAGTCGCAAAGGCTCTCAGAGCCAAAAACAAGGGAATATATGTGAACAGCGAGCCGTTGGATGTACCGCCTGCTTTTCCTGCAGTAACACTCTATCAGCGCAGCAACTCTGCGTATGAGCGCTCGCAGACCGCTGAGAGCCGTGAAAATCACGCCACAGTGATGTATGAGGCGGACGTATATTCCAATCTATCCAACGGTGCAAAACAACAGGCAAAGGCTATTTTCGCCGAAATTGACACACTTATGCAGCAGATGGGCTTCATCCGAACTTTCGGACAGCCCGTTGACAATTTTGCTGATACTTCTATCTATCGTTTCAAAGGGCGATATAAAGGAGTTGTCAGCAAAGAACACATTATCTACACTAGTTAGGAGGTAATTTATTATGGCTGGTATTCCTATTACATCGGCAGGCACAAAGCTGTGCTATGCTGTTGAGACAACAAAAGGCACAATGCCTACTACCGTCACAAGAATTTTTGGTTGCAAGGAGATCCCTGACTTCAACCCTTCTCCCGAAAACCTTGAAACAACGACACTGGATAACCTCGAATACAAGACCTATACAAACGGCCTGAAGGACCTTTCGAGCGCAACTACATACAAGTTCAACTTTACTCAGGACTTTGTTGACGCTTGGGACAAGCTGTACAAGGATTTTGAGACCGCAAAGGAAGCTAACCTTGCAACATGGTTTTATATCATCACTCCCAGCATTAAAGAGGCGTGCGTGTTTACCGCTACAGTCGCAAGACTTGGTTCTCCCGGTGTTACTGTAAACTCTGTAAGAGAGGCAACCGTGTACATCACACCCACCGATGAGCCTGCGTGGAGCTCTGAGGAAATCACAATCTCCAACGAGGCTGAAGAGGAAACCACTTGATTCGATTTTACAAATAGAAAGGAATTTTAAGTCATGAATAAGACGATCACACTTAATTATGAGGGTAAGGCATATACCCTTGAATTTACTCGTGCAACCGCTAAGATGTTTGAGGATATGGGTTATACACCTGCGGATATCTTCACAAGGCCTAACAGCTGCGTTATCCCCTTTATATGGTGTGCTTTTAAGGCAAACCACGCACAGATCAAGCAGAGTCTTGTTGAAAAGATTTACGGTGCTGTACCCAGCTCGACAAAGCAGGATCTGCTGACAGCGATAATCCGTATG